>JAYUOV010000332.1:0-7572 GCA_043760535.1 Chitinophagaceae bacterium | reverse complement strand
GTAATGTTTAGCCCGTCAGCCCCTATTAAAAGTGAACCATTGTTGTTCATTCTTTCCACAAAAATATCTGTTCCTGAATTGCTGATTCTGGGGTCTTGCCAGGCAAGAAAAGCACCACCATTTCCATCTGCAGCTATGGTTAATGATGTTTGTGTTCCCAGGGCCACGCATATAGCAATATCGTTGACAAAAGCTTTGGCACCTGTTGCTATATTAATCTTATTTGCATACACATCAACGTTGCCATTTCTGTTATCGGTAAACATGAGTATTGCCTCTGTATTATTGATATTGGCCAGCGTTACCCTATTTTCAATATTAGTAGCATTGGCACTAAAAGCAATTCCTCCAGTGCCATAAAGCAGGGTACCACCTGCATTGATGCGTTGAATATAAATGTCCTGATTTCCTGAAGCATCGACCCAGGCTATCAAAATTCCGCCTGCACTATCAGTGCAAATGGTAGGGCCCGTTTGGTTACCGCTAGTGTTACATGCCTGTACACCTGTACTTGCCCACAAAAGTTGTCCTGCACCATTAATCCGTTGTGCGTAAATGTCAGTACCCGTAGTTGCACTATTGCGTGTATCATCCCAAACTAAAAACATTCCACCAGCGCCATCGGCTATACTTGTGATATTGCCTTTGCCGCCAGTTGTAGAAGGTGTTAGATTTATATTACCCATCCATTGGCCAAAGCTGGTAAAAATGCCTAATGCACTAAAAAAAGTTAGTACTATTGTTCTCATAATTAATTTTTTTTGAAAATTGAAGGTAAAATAAAAACGATACAAATATCAACGCGTTGCTTGTTGGTAGCTGTACTGCATCATTTTTGTTTTCGTTCATGTACTTCTTAAAAATAGGCCTCCATTATTTACCGAATACTTTTTCGATATGCCTGCAATATTATCCAGATACCCGCTACAAGTCATTGTTATGAGTTTTAGTATCATACTATTCTCCTACCAAGCAGTAGCCCAGCAAACCGTAACCGGCACTATACAAAGTGTAGAGGATAATCATGTACTCGAAGGTGTTTCTATAAATTTAAAAGGTAGTAGCCGTGGCACATCGTCGGATAAAGATGGCAAGTTCGCTATCAAACTTTCGGAGGCCGAATGGAAGGATGGTACCCTTGAATTTACCTCTATTGGTTTTTTTACCCGTGACATAAAAATTGCTGGCCGCAACATTCTTAAAATTACCCTTGCAGCTAATAACCAGGAACTGAAAAATGTGGTGGTTACCAGTGGCTATAGTAAGCCCAAAAGAAAGGAGGAAGTGGTAGGTGCTATTAGTACAGTTACCAGTAAAGAATTGCAAACAGACAGGCCGCTTGAAAGCTTTGATAAAATGCTGGAAGGGCTGGCATCGGGTGTTCAGGTGCAAACAAATACCGAATTGGGAACACCAGTAAAAATAAATATCCGTGGGCAAAACTCGTTAAGCGAACTATTTAATAGTAGGGGGCTTAGTACATCATCTCAACCCTTATATGTAATAGATGGTGTGCCGATAGCCGAACAACGCAAAGGCGATGAACCGATTGGCTTTGGTGATGAAAGCTTTTTAAACCCATTAGCGGGTATTAATCCCGATGATATTGAAAGCATCAGTGTATTGAAAGATGCAGCAGCAGCATCGGTTTACGGGGCCAATGCAAGCAATGGTGTTATTATTATCACCACCAAAAAAGGTAAGGCTGGTAAAACCCGTTTCACTGTTGGTTTTAATTCCGGTATTTCCAATCCGGTAAACCGCATAAAATGGCTCACCGGGCAAGAGTACCATACGCTGGCTAGGGAGCTTTATATTAATGAAGGCACTGACCCTGCAACTGCTGAAAAACTTGCAGGATCTAGAGAGATAAGTACCGACTGGTTTGGTATTACCAACCGTACTGGCATTGTGCAGAATTACGATATGGAAATGAGTGGTGGCTCCGAACAAAGCCAGTTTCGCATTTCTGCCTCTTTTCTCGATCAGCAATCCATTCAGTTGGGCAACGATTATCAAAAAGCCTATTTCCGGCTGCGGCTGGATAACCAGCTCTCAAAAAAATTGTCGTTATCTACCACGCTGGCACCCACTATCACCCGCAAAAATGCACTCACGGTTTATAGCGATTTAACGCCCATGGTACCCAACATACCCACCTTTAATGCGGATGGTACCTATTATACCATTGTGGGTGTTCCAAACCCGGTAGCGGTACTTAATCAAAATGCCAATAATGCCGAGGGCGGCAGCCTCAACGGAAACCTCCGGCTCGATTTTCAGGCCACAAAAGATCTTCGTATTTCTGGAAATTTAGGAACAGATATCCTGCTGAATAAACAAAACCTTTATCTGTCTGCACTTAATGAAACAGGCCGGACCAAGGGAGGTTTTGCACAGGTTTTTGACCGTACCAATTTTAGCTGGATAGCATTTACACAGGCCAACTGGACACCTAAAATTGGGGATAAAAATAAGTTCGATGTGTTGGGCGGTTTCGAAATGCAAAGCCAGAATACAAAGCTGCTCAGAGGCTCCGGAACGGGTTTTACCTATTACAGGTTAAATGAATTGAGTAGTGCTTCGTCGCAAGAATCTGCATCTTCCAGGCAAACCAGTAATTCGTATTCGGTATATATGCAGGCAGCCTATAATCGCAGCGATAAATATTTCCTAAACCTTACTGCCCGTACCGATGCTGCTTCTGTATTTGGTACCGATGTAAATACTACCCTTAACGGATCGGTAGGTGCCGGATGGGCCATTAGCAAGGAAAGCTTTTTGATAAACAGTAAGTTTATAGACCAGTTTAGGCTGAGGGCAAGTTTTGGTACTACGGGCAATAGCCGCATCGGCAGTTACGAAGCCCGTGGCCTTTATAGTTTTGATGGTGCCAGCTATAATGGGCAGGCGTCATCCGACCCGGTTTCTTTACCTAACCCCAACCTTAAATGGGAGAAAAGCTTTAAGACCAATATCGGTTTCGACTTTAATTTTCTTAAGCGTTTCAATATTTCGTTTGATTGGTATAACAGTATCCTCAATGATGCCATTTCTGTTGTGGAAGTACCTTTCGAAACCGGCTTTGCCGAAATACTGGCAAACACCGCCAAAATGAAAAACGCTGGTTTTGATGCCAGTATTAATGCACAAATTTTAAAGGGGAAATTAACCTGGAACAGCATACTCAATATGGGTTACAATCAAAACAAAGTGCTCGAAGTAAATAATGTGGGCCAGCGTTTTGGTAGCTCAGATTTAGCGGTAGCTCTAAAGCCCGGCTACAGTACAGCAGCCATCTGGGGCTTTCGGCAGGCAGGGGTAGATCCGCAAACTGGTATTGAATTATTTTACAACGGTGCTGGTAAAATAATGCGGGCCGATGATAAGACACCCAACATTTTTTCTATCCAGAATTCTTATGTAATTGGCGACCGCCTTCCCGATTTACAGGGGGGCTTTATTAATAACTTTAGCTACGCTGGTTTTACGCTTTCCGTTTTACTAACCTATTCTTTGGGTAATGATGTAATGGCCAATTACCGCAACGAATGGAATGGCCTTAACCTGGACAACCGCAACCAAAGTGTAAACCTGCTGGACCGCTGGCAAAAGCCAGGGGATATCACAAACATCTCAAAGCTTAACCGGCAGGCCCGTAGCGGGTACCGGTTTGTGCCCAACTCTTCTAGGTATAAGTACGATGGCACATTTTTAAAACTCACCAATCTCAGCCTTACTTATGCATTGCCCAAGAATGTTACCCGCATAATAAGTGCAGCCCGAATTGCTGTTTTTGCCAATGGGGCCAACCTATTTTATTTGTATAGACAAGGCGGCACTCAAAATAGAAATGGCATCAAACAATATCGTTTTTCGTACCCAGAGGCCCAATCATTTACCGGCGGCATAAAAGTGAACTGGTAATATCAATCAATCATTTACTTATGAAAATCATGTTCAATAATAAAACATTACTCCTCTCACTTTTAATCTCCACAATTGGTTTGGGTTCCTGCAAAAAGTTTTTGCAACAGGAGCCATATAACCGGATATCGGTGGATGATATTTTTAAAGATTTTGAAGGAGCCCGTACCACACTGGTGGGTGCGTACGATAATCTTAAAGATGCCAATTATTACCAGCGCATGTTTGCATTGTACCCCGACTTAACAGGCGGAAATATTAAGTATGCCCGGCCTAACAACCTATTTTTATTGGCTACTTATAATTTTAATAATACCAACGAAGTGGCCACCAACGAAATGGTCAGTTTTTACAAGATTGGTTACAATACCATTTACCGGTGCAACAATGTACTTAATTATATAAGCCGGGTAAGCGATGCTACCCAACTACAAAAAAACCGGATGCTGGCCGATGCTTATACGCTGAGGGCTATGTCACATTTTGATTTGGTACGTGTATTTGCATTGCCCTATAACTATACTGCTGGTGCTACTCATACCGGTATTGTTTATCGTAAAAAAAATGATGATGGCACACTTCCGGCTGGCGACCCGGCTTCGGTAAAAGAAGTGTACGACAATGTTACCAGCGACCTCGACTCGGCCATTGCTTTGTATAACAATAGTGTGCCGATTTATGCCGGTGGCAGTGCAAATACCTGGTTAAGCGGTACAGCAGCAAAGGCCTTGCTGATGCGGGTTTTACTGTATAAGGAAGATTGGGCCAGGGTAAATACACTGGCTTCGGAAATTATAGCAACCAACCAATACAATCTCATATCTAACAGCAGTTATGCCGAAAGCTGGCGAAGAAAAACTTCCGGGCCGTCTATGGATCAGGAGGCAATTTTTATGTTGTTTAGCCGCATCGATCAAAATCAGGGTTCCTTTGGCGATAACTTTAATGTAGCCAATACGGTGTTTGGTTATATGGCCGCAAGCAACGACTTGCTAAACATTTTTTACGGTGCCGATGTACGAGGCCGGAATACCATGTTTGTTCAAAAAACAGTGAGCAGTACCAACTACTTTTTTACCAATAAATACCAGGGCATGGCAGATAGTGCCAATAGCTTTAAGATGATCCGTATTTCTGAGGTTTACCTTAGTAGAGCTGAAGCATTGGCCGAAGCCAATAACCTTGTGCCTGCTTTGGCCGATCTGAATCGTATCCGCAAAAGGGCTAATGCCACATTGCCCGATTTAGTGCTTACCGATAGGCAGCAAGTGCTGGATTCCATTTATGTAGAAAGAAGAAGGGAACTTTGTTTTGAAGGTCATGGGTTGTTTGATATTACCAGGAAAAAGAAAAACCTGATACGAACAGACTGCCAGGGAACTGCTTGTAATATTAATTACCCAAGTACCTTTTTTGCATGCCCCAGGCCAACACAGCGATGAAATTAAGGTTTGAGACACGATAGCTTTGTGTTTATAACAAACGATATTTATAGACCATAATACCATTAACCATGAAAAAGATTTATTGGCTTTTAATTGCTCTTGTATTTGCAATAGCCTGTAAAAAGCGGTATGCCGACCCTACATACGCACCCAATGCAACTGCTGTAAAAATTTGGTACAAAGCCGACCCCTTTTACAGACCTACTGCAGAAATATTTATTGATAGTACGGGCGTATGGAAGACTTTTACGGCCTTTCCGCTGATATATGATAACGACCCAAACAAGTATGGCTTTGGTAACCCTTATGTTACGGGCAAAGGTTCCAATGCATTGTACATGACCACTGTTTACAGCCAGTTACCAGGTGGCGTTAGCTCCGATTCGGGCACTTATAACATTGTGATACCAAAGTGCTTTGAATTTATCCCAAAGAATACGGGTGCCACAGAAGGTGTGGTAAATGTGATACCACAGAAAGTTACCATTACCCGCAGGGATAAAACCAGTTACCAGATCGGAATCAGTGGTTCGGGTAGCTACAACGAGGTTTCAAAGATTTTTCTGGTAGAAGTAATGTTTGATGAAACAGCAATAGGGGGTTCTGCATCGGTAAAAAGAAAGTACCGGTTTCAACCCTAAACCTCTATTTATTTTAACTATTTGGAAAAGGGTGGCAGGAATTTGTGAAAACTAAAATGATTTCAAAATGAAAAAAACAGGAGTAGCCTTTTTTTGCCTTGTAGCCGTTGGTGCTATTTTGGTATTGTCGTTTCGGTATAAAGAAGTAACTGAGATAAGCGAACTGAGAAAAATTTATAGCAGTGGCAAGCCCGAAACATGGCCTGCCGCTAATATCAATGAGTCTGTAAGGCCCACATTTAAAGATATTGGCCCGCTCGATTCCATACCTTATCCGTTGGATAACTCAACCAATGAAGACAAGAGGAATTTGGGCAAAATGCTTTTTTTCGACCCCCGGCTTTCGTCTAGTGGGCAGATAGCCTGTGCCAGTTGCCACGATCCGCAACTGGGCTGGGGCGATGGCCGCAGGGTGGCTTTTGGCCACGACCGTAAGCTGGGCAAACGCAATGCAATGACGCTTTTAAATACAGCCTTTTACAAAACATTTTTTTGGGATGGCCGTGCCAAAAGCCTCGAAGACCAGGCACAGTTCCCCATTAAAGACAACCTGGAAATGCACCAGGATTTAAAACAACTGGCGGTAAAAGCAAAAAAATATAAAGGCTACGAACCGCTTTTTAAAAAAGCATTTGGCACCAAAGGCATTTCATTAGATAGGGTATTTAAAGCCATTGCCACTTTCGAACGCACTATTGTAAGTCCACCAAGCCGTTTCGACCTCTTTGTTGCTGGAAGAAGTGAAGCATTGAAAGACAATGAAATAAACGGCCTGCACCTTTTTCGTACCAAGGCCGGATGTCTTAATTGCCATAACTCCGGCTTTTTTAGCGATAACCAATTTCATAACGACGGGCAAACGCTTTGGGGCAGCGAAAATGAAGACCTTGGTCGATATTACGTAACAAAAAAAAAGGCCGATATCGGGCTGTTTAAAACACCATCGCTGCGGGAAGTGAGCAATACCGGCCCATGGATGCATCATGGAAATTTTCCAAGTCTTAAAGACGTGATCCAGTTTTATAACAACGGAAACCCGGCACCTATTCAAAAGAAATACCTTGGCACAGCAAGGGATAGTTTGTTGCCCACCACTTCGCCCCTTTTAAAAAGGTTGAACCTGAGTGTACCCGAAATAGAGGACATTATTTCTTTTTTACAAACCATTACCACAATACCACGCAGGGTTCAGCCGCCAGTTGATTTTCCTAAATAAAAATAGCCGGGATTACATCCCGTATGAGGGAAAGCAATAGCCCGTGGCTACATTTTTAAACACAACCCAACGAAGAATCAACACTTTAAAATACCTATCATAAGCAGCTTGTTGATTAGCTGCTAGTCGCTCTGCCATTAATATTCAGAACTCCTTACTCTTCGCAGTTTTAATTGTGTAGTTTTTCTTTTTTTGCCTGCCCCGCCTGCCCCAATGAATATAGGTGGATTATTTCGGTAAAACCCAGCGAAAGCCGTGCCCTGATGGAGCGACATTGGCGAACGTTGTAAATCCCGTAGCATTACGGGACTCCGTTCAACAACATACCCTTGTTCCGCTTCCC
>JAYUOV010000331.1:0-2701 GCA_043760535.1 Chitinophagaceae bacterium | reverse complement strand
TATTATAGAACGTAGTTGGACATTTGGTGATGGTGCTACACTTGGCGGCAACATTGTAAACCCAATGCATCAATACAACATGAGAGGTGCTTATACGGTATGCCTGCAACTTAAAACTAGGCTTGGATGCGATACACGCTGGTGCCGTGAAGTTTTGGTACAAGGCCCGGATAGCAGCATCACTACCGAAGCAGTTAAAATTGTAAATCTATACCCAGTACCAGTAAGAACCACTCTCAACGCTACCTTATGGAGCCGTTATAATAATGTAAACAGTACACTTGCCATTTACGATGTGTATGGTATAATGAAGTGGAACCAGAATAAACTGCTTACAATGGGCAATAGTAACCATCAGATTCCTGTTAGCCAACTGCCAAATGGCCCGTATGTTTTTAGGGTTACCACTATCTATGGAGTAATAAGCAGAAACTTTTTTAAGGTGCAATAGTTGGGTTGTAAAACGATAATAAAAATCCCGGGTCAAAGTTGATTCAGGATTTTTTTAGTGTGGAATTGATTTTCATCACCTTCCACTCAGCTTTACAAAAGCTTTTAATTCGTCATTAAATTTATCAGCCAAAATTAGTTCCTCCAAATCAATGTGCATACGGTAACGCCAATAGTGGTGTGGGTTTGCGGGGATATTGATCCGTTCTTCGTGAGGGTTTTCCCTTCTCAATTTTTCATCAATCCCCAAAAGATCCTGAAGCTGAAAAACACTCCACATGGCAGGGCTGTACAAATGCTGTACTACTATTTCTTTATTAATTATGGCTTCGCAGAAAAAAGGCGCAGAACCGGCATGGCCAAGCTCTTTATTATAAAAGTTTTGGGTGGCAGCAGGGTCCTCTTCCCACCACTCACGGATGGTGCTCATATCATGGGTGCTTGGGGTTACCACACTCATGTATGGTGCATCATTTGGATGAAAAAATTGCTTTGTAGCGTCCTTAGGCATCCGCTGAATTTCAAGGCTCAGTAAGCCGAGGTTTCTCATAATCCCTGGTACACAGTTGGGCACCATGCCTAGGTCTTCGCCACAAATAAGCATGTTGGTACTGGCTTTAAGTGCTGGCAACTTCTGCATGGCCTCATGTCCCCAAATGGCATCCTGACATTTAAAAAAATAATTGAGGTATAACTCTTTTAACTGCTGTTGTGTGTTATTATCTAAATACCGGAACGATATGGTTTTTTCCATCCCTATACGGAAATGAAATTCCTGACCATCCGATTCTGGATCTTCTATCATAATAACATTACTCACCATATCAAAGAGCTTTTCTTTAATCCAGGCCTCTATATCCGTTTGCCCGGCAAACCAGGTTTCTATTTTCCGTTGGGTATTAAATGCAGGTTTTAGGTGGTAAGGTTCACGGTTAATATTTTCGGCAAATGTTTCCTTTACCCAATCGGCCTCTATACCAAACATTTCTCGGAGAACCATATCGTTTATAAACGGCATACAATACCTGTCTTTATCAAACCAGATACCCTTTTGGCTAAACTCATTTCGGTAAACGGGAATGGCAGGCGAAAACCTACCAAGGATGCCCTGCACTGTATTCATTGGGATACTCCAAATACGGAAAAATCCAAGAATATGGTCTATCCGGAAAGCATCAAAATAATGGCTCATCTGTTCAAAACGTTGCTTCCACCAGCTAAAGCCATCCTGCTGCATCCGCTGCCAGTTGTAGGTAGGAAATCCCCAATTTTGACCATTAATGGCAAAATCATCCGGTGGTGCACCCGCCTGTGCATCCATATTAAACAGTTCGGGGCTTACCCAGGCATCGCAACTGTTGCGATATACGCCAATGGGTATATCGCCTTTCATTACAATACCATTTTGGTGGGCATAATCTACAGCAGCTACCAATTGTAGGTGCAGGTGGTATTGTATAAAAAGATGCAAAGCCACTTTATCATAAGTCTTGCCTTTGGGCGATGCTAATTTTTCTATTTCAGCCGCATTGTAGGTTGCATGTTTCTTCCAATCTGCAAAAACAACCGTCTTGTTTTCATCCCTTAAATAGCAAAAAACGGCATAAGGCAGCAACCAATTTTTGTTGACTTCGTAAAAATTATCATAGCCAGCATCTGCCAGCCAATCTGCTTTCATAACAGCATATAGTTTTTTTAGTATATTAGTCTTTAAGCTCATTACAGCATCATAATCAATGTGTGGCAGTGTATTTAATTCCGCTTGTTTATTAATTAGCGGGGTTATAATAGCTGCATGTTTTTCTCCGGCCACCTGTGCCAAATTAATAAAGATTGGGTGCAGTGCAAAGGCAGAAATAGCAGCGTAAGGATAACTATCCACCCAGGTATGTGTGGCAGTAGTGTCGTTAAGTGGTAATAATTGTACCAGCTTTAATCCTACATTTTTTGCCCAATCTGCCAGTAATGGTATGTCGGTAAATTCTCCTACTCCAAAACTATTTTTGCTGCGCAAACTAAAAACCGGAATGGCAACGCCTGCAGCTTTCCAGTTTACATTGTTCAGTTTTGCAAAACCATCGTGTAAAATAGTAAATGCATCAGCACCATCCTCATTAAGTAATACACGGTTATTCCCGTCTTCAAACCTGATGAATTTTTTATTGGTGCTGTTATAAATACCATACTTGTAACCCAAAGGAAAAACAGCATTACCAAGGTCGAGCTGAATCGTCCACCAGGTATCTTTTTT
>JAYUOV010000330.1:0-7623 GCA_043760535.1 Chitinophagaceae bacterium | reverse complement strand
AAAAAAATAGCCAGGTGTATTAGCCATTCGCGGCAGGATGCGGAGAGTAGTAGAATTCCTTCCTCAGGTTTGTTTTGTTTCAGGGTTTTTATATGTTGCTGTGCTTTTGGTTTGATGTTGTATTTTAATCTGTTATTAAAATAAAAACTACAGTCTTGGTAAATGTCCGTTTGTTTTTTTTTATGCCATAGGCTATTAAGTAAATAAAGTTTAGCTATGGAAAGATCACCTTTTAAAAAGCCATTTACCAAAGCAGGGATGGCTTTAAACCAGGTATAAAACCAATTAATGTTTTTAGATATAAAATAGCGAAGCAATTCTATAAACGAATCGTTTTCAGTAACAGTACCATCTACATCAAATACATGGATGATTTGTTTTTGGGTTTGTTTATTGCTCATTCGGCCATATTAGTTAGAGAAGGGTTAATTTTGAGGCTCAAAGTAAAAACTATGTTTCAAACGGGTGAATATTTACGGCGAGGTAGCGTTTTTTTAAACAATCAGCTATTTCCTGGTAGCAAAAAACTGAGCACTTTAATGATTTACGCTACCGATTTGTGCGACTCTGCCTGCAAGCATTGTCTTATTTGGGCTAAGCGGCCGGTGAAATATTTACCTAAAGAAAAAATATACGAGCTGGTTACCAATAATAAATGTGTAACCAAAAATACAAGGATAGGGTTAGAAGGTGGAGAATTTTTACTGCATCCTGATGCCCTTGAAATTATGGAATGGTTTTGTATTAATCATCCCAAATTTGATTTGTTTAGCAATTGCCTTAAGCCAGATTCGCTATTAGAAGCGGTTAAAAAATTTCCACCGGAGCGGTTATATATTTCGCTTGACGGTACCAAAGAAACTTACAAACACATGCGGGGCAAAGATGGATATGATAGTGTGCTCCGGGTGATTGAAGAAATGCATACCATACTGCCCGTTGCAGTAATGTTTACACTTTCCCCCTACAACGATTTAGACGATTTAGCCCATGTGGCTGAACTCTGCAAAAAGTATAAAGTAGATTTAAGGGTAGGTGTGTATAACAATATTTCTTTTTTCGATACACTTGATAAAGCCCATGAAACAGGTATTGGCGAAGAGAAAAATGATACATCTCTTAAGTTTGGCGATCTTAGAAATCTTTCTGGAACCATGCAGGCCACTAAAGAAATGAAACAAACTGAAGTAGTGGATATTGCAATTCCAAAACACGATACTACTAAAGCTAGCTACGGCGGTATAGCTAGTAAAATACCGGCTATAGTTAAAGAGTTTAAAGAAAATTACGATTACCTTGTTCTGTACGATGAATGGCGTACAAAGAATCTTAAACTGAAATGCCATAGCATTTTAGATAGCTTGGTGGTGCTGCCTAATGGCGATGTGCCTATTTGCCAAAACCTTGATTTGAAACTGGGCAATGTATTTAACGAATCGCTGGATACCGTTTTTAATAAAGAGGCAACTCAAGATTTACACAAGGAATATGTAAGCAATTGTAACCAATGCTGGCTTTCTTTTCACCGCAAATACGATGTAGCGCTGTACCGCACATTCGAAAAGAATTTTGGCCAATGGGCTACTAATAAAATGTTAGGTTACCATCAATGGAGCGATGATGGTGGGCAATCGTATAAATCGTATTTTGAAGCTTTGGAAACGCAAAACAAAGCTTGATGAGTAACCAGAATAAAGGAACCGAAAAAATATATCTAAGGTGGGCTTTGGTATCTTTTGCCACAGCAATTATCTTAATAATCATTTTTGCAAATCCCTTTCATTTCTATTTTCTCAATGATGATTTTATACATATACCCATGGCTAAAGATGGGTATCTTGGCCATCATAACAGCCTAAGGCATATTAACGATTTATCGCTGTATCTAGATTATTTATGGGCCGGTAAAAATGCTTGGGGTTATCATGTAACTAACCTGTTACTGCATATTGCCAATATGGTTATGGCAGTAAAAATATTTCTTGCCTTATCTAATACTATCTGCGTAAGCCACGCCCACAAAGCTTTTGCCATATTTTCTGTAGCTCTGTTTGGCGTGTATGCCTTCCATTCAGAGGCTGTTTTTTGGATATTATGCCGCACTGCATCGCTCAGTTTATTTTTTAATTTACTAAGCTGGCTTTGCTTTTTTAAAGCTTTGCAAAACAGACTTTGGTTGTTGCCTTATATAGCTTTTTTTCTTTTAGGCATTTTTACCTACGAGTCGCTGTGGGTGTTTCCATTCTGGTTAATAACTTGGTTTTTTCTTTTACCAAAATCATCCATACTACGCCAGCAGGCTAAATTACCTATTGCATTACTGTGGCTTTTTTTTATTGCATATTTTCCATTTAGGATCATAAAAACTGGTGCATTGTTAGGCTCTTATGAAGCGAGTGATGTGGAGCATTTTAACATTGTTGCTATGGTAGCTAAAACAGCAAAATTATTTTTCCGTAGTTTTTTGCCGCCAATGGAAAATAACAGTACGATGATGGTGTGTGCTGCTATTGTGACTGTGTGCCTATTGATTGTAGCCGCAGTGTTAATAAAACGAAAAAAGGTTGATAATTTTTTATTGTTCCTGGTTGCAAGTTGGCTGCTATCTTATTTTCCGTATGTTTCGTTAGGGGTAAGCAGTACAGGTTACGAGTCCGAAAGATACCTGTATTATCCATCTTTATTTTTGTGTGCTACATTAGTATATGCTGGTCTGCAACTATTTCAAAAACCTTTGTCAAGGGCTGTTTTCGGAGCACTATTATTCTCTTATCACACATTTTTCTTTGTACGGTCTGCAGGTCATTTTAAAGAAGTGGGAAAGATTGCAATGGAAGGAATGGAGGTGATAAAACAAGTGCCATTACAAAAGAAAATTGTAGTAGTAGATTTGCCTGCATATATCCGTGGTGTGCCGGTATTTAACTATGGCTTTATGGATGGGGTAGCTTGGTTAGCAACAGGCAGGGATACCCTAGATCTGAAAGTTTTATCCATTAAATCTTTTGAAAAGGGGCCCCTTTTAATTAATGTTAAACGGGAAAATTCTGTGGCAGATACTATTACTTTTTCTGCACTAAATAAGTAGGCAAATATTAAACGTTCTATCTTTTTTCGAAGTAAGAGTGCTACCAGAAAAAACTAAAAATTAAGTTTTGGTGCTGCATTTACTTCGCTAGTATATTTTTAGTGCCCATTTTATTGCCATAAAAAATTTATTGCAAAACAAATTACCTAAAACTTACGATATGAATAACTTCCGCTTATTTTTTATCATTTCTGCATTATTGCTTACCATCTCGTGTAAGCAAAATGGATCCGATAGTAAATCCATTTTTAGGTACAATGAGCAAAGCGGTATAGCAACACTAGATCCGGCTTTTGCAAAAAATCAATCTATTATTTGGGCTATACACCAAATCTATAATACGCTCATTGAAACTGATTCTTTGTTAAATTTGGTGCCATCTTTGGCATTACGCTGGGATGTGGATGGCGGTGGAACAACTTACACCTTTCACCTGCGAAACGATGTTTTTTTTCATGATAACGAAGCTTTTGCCAATGGTAAAGGCCGTAGAATGATTGCTAATGATGTAGTGTATAGTTTAAAACGCATAACCGATCCTGCAACGGCAAGCAGCGGAGCATGGATTTTTAATAACCGAATAGACACTATAGAAGCCTTTAAGGCCATTAACGATTCTACTTTTCAATTAAAACTGTCAAGGCCATTTAACCCCATACTGGGTATTTTAAGTATGCAGTATTGCAGCATAGTACCGCACGAAGTGGTAGAAAAATATGGTAAAGATTTTCGCCGCCACCCCTGTGGTACCGGGCCCTTTATGCTTAAAGATTGGGAAGAAGGCCTGGCATTGACCATGCTTAAAAATCCCAGTTATTTTCAAAAAGATGCAACAGGAAAAAACCTGCCATATTTAGATGCAATTAAGATTAGTTTTTTGGATAGCAAGGCTGCTGAGTTTTTAAATTTTCGGCAAGGAAAACTGGATTTTATTAATGATATAGACCCCTCTTTTAAAGACGAAATACTCACCAAAAAAGGTGATTTAAAAAAGGATTGGGAGGGTAAATTGCAACTACAAAAGCATGCTTATCTGACTACTGAATATTTGGGTATTTTGTTCGATAGTACCAATGAGTTGGTTCGTAATTCGCCATTAAGAATAAAAAAGGTACGGCAAGCAATTAACTATGCTATTGATAAGCAAAAGATGATGCTTTATCTCCGAAACAGTATTGGGTTTGCGGCCACATCGGGTTTTTCGCCAATAGGTTTGCCATCGTTCGATACAGCCGTAAAAGGGTACGATTATCAGCCATTAAAAGCACAGAAATTATTGGCCGAAGCTGGTTTTGCAAATGGCAAAAATCTGCCCAAAATTAAACTGCTCACCGTGCCTATTTATGCCGACTTGGGAAGTTATATAGCCAGCCAGTTGGGCGAAGCCGGCATTCCGGTTCAGGTAGAAGTAATTCAAAAAAGTTTGCTTTTGGAACAAACTAGTAAAAGCCAGGCTTTGTTTTTTCGGGGCAGTTGGCAGGCCGATTATCCAGATGCAGAAAATTTTTTTACAGTATTCTATAGTAAAAACCCGGCACCCCCCAATTATACAAGGTTTAAAAATGAAGCCTTCGATATTTTATACGAAAAAGTGCTAACCGAAAACAACGATTCGGTACGGTACAAAATGTATAATGAAATGGATAAACTGATTATTGCAGATGCTCCGGTAGTACCACTTTGGTACGATATGGTGATACACCTTTTACAGCCCAATATTTCGGGTTTTAATGCCAATGCTCTAAATTTATTAGAGCTTAGGTACACTAAAAAGTAATTATTGAAGATGTTTTTTTAGCTTTTTCTCTTTGTAGAAGGCAACACAATTTTTGATTTCTTTTTAATAGGCATTGCTTCTATTTTTTTATCAGCATTTTTTTCAGATTGTTCAGAAAGTTTTCCTTCGTTTACTGTTCCGTTTTCGTCCATTAATAAGTTGGGTGTAGGCTCTTTACCATCGGTTAATTGTTCGGTAAAAACTTTGGTTACATGTTGCCATTTACCTTCCCTCCATTGTAGGCCTTCGTAGTCGCCATCGGGTATATATGTGTATTTTTTTTCGGGCTGATTTTCTTCGCTAATCAGGTGGTCGTACATAATCATATCCTTGTTAGGATCAAAATTGAGCCTTGCACGGCCTTCTTTTTTAAATTCAATATTAAACCGTTTCCAGCCTTTTTGAAAAGAAGAATCTCCTTTTTCAAAAACAAAGAAATCTCCGCCAAAGGAGGGTTGCTTATTCTCATCAAAATGCATCACTTCAACCCATTTTTTAGTACTCCGAAAACCGTTTTCATCGTACCCTAACAAGGTATAATACTGCTTTCCGTTAAATTCTTTCTGAACAATTTTATAATAAATAGCACCAATCCAGTTTTGGCCAGCTCTTACAGAATCGTTAGGAAACTCGGCATATTCCGAAGCATCGAACAAAGGAAATAATTGCAGATTACCATCAGTAGTATTCATTTGTATGGCTCCTTTTTGGCGAAAAACCTGTTCGTTTAATTGGTATTGCCATGTAAATATGCGGAACGAACTATCGTTGGGGTAAGCTA
The DNA here is from genome assembly GCA_043760535.1 of Chitinophagaceae bacterium. GTDB lineage: Bacteria > Bacteroidota > Bacteroidia > Chitinophagales > Chitinophagaceae > JAZKFT01. The sequence goes on along the minus strand of JAYUOV010000330.1, from coordinate 1,977 downwards.
TTGTAATGGTCTGTAGTGAATCGAAATGGAAGCTAAAACTGTTGGGTATTTTTAATGCACGTACAAGGGTACGGGTAAGCATACTGTCGCTGCGTACACGGCTTATTACGTCTATATCATCCAGCACTTTATCGGTTAAAGCACCAATGGTGTCTTCGGCAGAGCGTAAATATTTAAGGTCGGCTTTTGATATTTTACTTTGGGCAGCAGTGCCTAAAGAGGCAAACAGGGCAATGAAAAATAAATTTTTTTTTATCATAATTAAAAGCAAGTTACTTGCTTACAATAAAACGATGAATAGCTTCTTTTATTTTTTAACACCACCTTGGATAAAAACCGCCGCCTCGTAAAGCGATGTAAAATGAAAATCGTAAAGAAAAGCATCGACTGCTTCAAGCGGTTTGGTGGTGGTAAGTAACACATTGCAACCTATACCGGCATTTCGGCCAAAATTCATATCGCTGGCATTATTACCTATCATAATGCTTTTGTTTAAATCTAAGCCAGGATTATCCTGCTTCGCCTGCAAAGCCATACCTGTATTGGGTTTTCGGTTAGGGCTGTCGGCTTCTATATCCGTACAAAAGTAAATATAATCAATGTGGCCACCTGCATTTTGTACTTCGGTAACCATGTGCTTATGTATTCGGGTAAGTTCATCTATTGGGGTAATGCCACGGCCAACACCTTTTTGATTGGTTACCACAATGGTTTTGTAAAAAATAGGCGAAAGCATGGCTATAGCAGCAGCGGCATTTGTATAAAAAACAAATTCATCCAGTTGGTTAATATAGCCCTGATGCTTTTCTTCGTTTATTACGCCATCCCGATCGAGGAATAAAGTCCAGTCTTTGTCTATAAGGAAGTTCATTTTGTAATTATTCTTAGCAGTGCTTTAAAAAATTATAGAAAGGTTACTTTTTAAATAATCGAGGTTTATTACCCCGAATGGGGTTTAACAAAAGTAGCCACGGGTACAACCCGTGGTTTAAATATGTGTGATGTAAATTACCCCGAATGGGGTTAAACAGTTGGTTCCCATAATTCTTAGAATGAAAATAATTCGTTCAACCCCATTCGGGGTTGCTATTTCTATTTCACTTTTACCACGGGTTTCACCCGTGGCTATTGTTGTTGAACCACTTCGTGGTTTAGGGCAAGAGGTAAATAAATAATATGCAAGAATCACCTCAAAAATTTCTCTAAAATTTTCAAAATCGCTTTTACTTCTTTTTCATCAACAGAAACATGTGGTAGGGTCTCCATCATCGAGGCTTTGTTTTTTACCTTTTTTATTTCTGCATTTATCCTAGCCGAAGTATGAAATTCTGTGGCACATGTTTGCTCGGCTATTTCTAAAACATTGTCGCTTCGTATGCCGCAGCCTGGCATTATAATAATGCGGTCGTCGGCTTTTTCTATTAGATGTAAAATTAGTTTGGTGCCGTCTATTGCGTTTGGTACCTGCCCACTTGTAAGAATGCGTTCACAGCCCGTCTCAATTATATCTTCCATTGCCTGAAACGGATCTACCGTTCTGTCGAAAGCCCTGTGGAAAGTAACGCCCATCTCTCCGGCCAGTTCTACCAGTTCTTCACAGCGGTCTTTGTCCACCGTGCCATCTGCATTTAAAATGCCGATAACCACACCATCGTATTTTAGTGCCTTGCAAATCTGAACATCGGTCTTCATCATTTCAAATTCATCATCGCTGTACACAAAATTTCCGCCCCTTGGCCTTATGATGGGATAGACCTGAACGCCAATTCTTTTACGGGCAGTTTTAAGCATTCCCAACGATGGGGTTGTGCCACCGTCTGCCGGGTTATCGCACAATTCTATTCTATCAGCCCCGGCTTTTTGGGCCAATAATGCACCTTCTAATGTAAAGGCTGCTACTTCTAAAGTAAAACTCATGTATAGGTGATTGGTTGATTAGTTGATTAGTTGATTAGTTGATTAGATTGTATTTCGCAA
>JAYUOV010000329.1:0-7705 GCA_043760535.1 Chitinophagaceae bacterium | reverse complement strand
GACGCATTTGATCTGACTTGTTTAATTTCTCATCTTGCATCGTGCAAAGGTGATGCCGTAGTATTGATATTTAAATATGGGGTTGGTAAAACGGATACTTTGCATTTCATCTTCGTCTATACCAATATTACCATACTATTATTAACAACTCTTACATCAGACTTACAATTAAAGTGAAGCCTTTTACAGCTAATCTGTTTCGATATTATACAAAACTTATTTTTGGTATTATATTTTTAGCTCTTTTAAAATGCTGAATGAATGGAAAATGAATGGAAGAAACTAATTTTTAAAAGTGTCAGATGGTTACTTTCTCAAGAAGTTGAATTGCATTGTTACAAAAAAACTCCTTCCATCACTTGGTATTATACCCGGTCCCGGATAAGATTCTGCCCGGCGGGTAAAATACTTTTCATCAAATAAATTATTACAAGAAAATTCAAAGCTCAGCCATTTTTTTACTTGGTAAGATGCAGAAATATCTGCCACAGTGTAAGCAAGTATTACACCTTCTACCGCAGTAGAAGTTAGTGTGGCATTGGTAGCATCGCTAAAATGCTGTGCTACATAATTTATTTGGAAACTTGCTTTCCATTTTGGTTTTTTAAAAGTAGTACCACTGCGGATAATATAAGGGGGCACCATTTCCACTTCTTTATTTTGTATGCTGGCATCTTTACTTTTTATATAACGGGCATTTAAAACAGAAGCATTTACAAAAACTGTAAAGTCAGTTTTAGCAGAAAATGATTTTATAAGCCGTGCAATATTAACAGATGCAAAACTTTCAATACCAATATTGCGGCTGGCAGCTACATTGGTTCTTAACCGGTAATCTAAAAATAATGGTGGCTGGTCTGCCTTTAATATTTGTCCTATCCGATTGTTGTAGTACAGATAAAAGGCAGTTACTTCGTAATTAAAAACGTTTGCTACATTGCCTCTTATACCAAAGTCGGCAGTAAAACCTTTTTCATCGGTAAGGTTGCTGTCAATTACAAAATTGGGGTTTTGTATACGCAAGTCGGTAAAATTAATTGCCCGGTAATTTTGAGAAATATTTCCGTAAATCTCTAGTTGCGGTTTGGCTTTATAACTAATGCCAATTCCAGCAATTGCGAAGGTTCTCTTTTTAAAAAGGGCTTCGTTTATTTTATTATCAACTATAATATTGCCAGCAAAATCAAACACCCGTTGCCTGTAATAACCGTCGGAAAAAGTTTGAATGTTTTCAAAACGTACACCCGGTGTAATACTTAGTTTATTTGTTACATTAAAAATATGCTCTGCAAAGGCTGCATAGTTATAATTTGGAAATGTATAATCGCTGCCCTCTACATTATTTGGGTTACGATAAGAAAAGTTAGGGCCGCTTAAACTATCTCCTTCTCCCTGCCTAGCTGTAGTGTTACCAATATAAATACGTACACCAGCCAGTAAAACATTAGTTTGTTTACCTGCTTTGTAACGGTGCAGTAAGCGAACTTCGCTGCCTATATTTTTAAATTGCCCGTCAATTAATGTTCTTCTTTGGTTAAAGTCAACTACATTAATTCGTTCTAAATTGCCCAGTGATTGCCGCTGTGCCAGCAAACCAAAATTGCGAATGTTTAATTGAGTTGCCGGAGAAAATTTGTGAGTAATAGTTAATGCAAATAAATTCCAGTTTACATTAAACCAGTTGCGGTTACGTACACTTTGCCTGGGGTTTTGGTTAAATATGGCATCGGTTAAACCGCCTGCTTGCTTTGCCAAATAATCCATATGTGTATATTCAGCTCCCACATTTGTTTTGTTACCTAGTTGATAATTAAATTGCACATACACATTATTTACATCGTACCTGCTATTTGGCCTCCACCCATCGCCTTGCTTGCGTTGGTAAAAAGCATAGTAGTTAAGCTTTTTATTTTTTGATGTACCACCAATGCTGTTGAATGAATTAATAAAATTCCATGAGCCAACAGTTTGCCTGCCCACATACTCAAACGGCGTATCTTTTCTTCCTTTTTTAAATTGAAAATTTACCGTACCGCCAAATTGTGTCCCATATTGTAAAGATGCAGCACCACGTATCACTTCAATTCTTTCAATAGCTTCTGTGGCTGGTGTGTAATAACTCTCCGGATAACCAAGTGCATCGGCACTAATATCATATCCATTTTGCCGGGTATTAAAGTTGGATGTTCTGTTAGGGCTTAAACCTCTGCCACCAATACCCAATTGCAATCCGCCGCCATCGCTTTCCCAAATATTTAAGCCGGTAATAGTACCATAAATTTGCCTAGCATTATTGGTAGCGGTATTGGCAATAATATTATTTAATAAAACCACCTCATTTTTTTTACCCTCAAACACTGTAAAATTTTGTACTGATTTTAAACGTACGATGCCTAATGCTTTTTCCTGCTGCTGCCTTACAATTACTTCATCTAATTCTTTTGCTGGCAGGTTGGATAAAATAAAATTTATAGCTACTACAGGTTTATCTATTACAATTTGTTGTTCTGTTGTTTGTTTACCCAATGCCAAAGCAATGATGGTGTAAGTACCGTAAGGCACATTTTTAATACTAAACTTTCCGTTGCCATCAACTTCTGCAAAATACCTTGTGCCTTTAACAGCTACAATACCATCTTCTACAATGCTGCTATCAGCAGTGCCTAATTTTCCGGTAACAGTTGTTGTTCGAGAAAATAAAGCATTGCAACAAAACAACAACAATATCATTAACTTAATTTTCATCCTCTTTTTTTAGCCAGCATTTTTACCCTGATGAAACTGCGGTGGCGACGCTCCGTTCAACATCTGAATTACTATTTATCTTTTTGGTGAATGGTCAATAATGAACGGTCAATCGGCTTTGAAATTTTAAACCATATTCTGCATATTCACAGTTAACCATTGCTCATTGTCTACTCACTTCAATATCCACTTTTTATTACGCCAGCCATCTTTTATCGTCATTAAATCAAGCGTACTATCAATATACAATTTGCTTGGCCTTGCATTTAATGTAACATATATTTCTGCTCTTACCTGTGGTTTAAAAATCCCTTTCTGTTCATAATGCTTCCCTAAAAAATGGGCAAATTGCAAAATCATATCTGGCTGAAAAGCCATTTGCTTTTCCTGATGAGCATTTAAAAAATCGGTATTAAATACTACACCTTCTCTGCCTGTCTTGCTATCCTTTACATAAAAAGTAGCGGTGCCAGCCTTCTCCATTAACATTACCCGCCAGCCAAAGCGGTAGCCATTTTCTGTCCAGTACATATTACCCGGATATAAAAAAAACCGCCACGGAAATAATATTTGAAATGTAAAGTAAACAGCAAAAAAATAAAGAATTATTTTTTGTCTTGCACCCGTCAACAAATAATTATAAATGCCGGAACGATTGATATAATGTAATTGCTTTGACAAAATAAATGTTGCCAAAATATTTTGCCAATGCTGATGCCATCTAGCAGAAAAAAATATTAATGTAGCTCCAATCATCACCACCGGAAAAACTCCAATTTGGAAAAGGATGCCCGTTAATATATGAAATACAATTACAGTAATATATGCCCAAGGCCTTGTTTTATGCCAAAGCAGCCAGCATACAATGGTGGTATCATACAGCATACCAAGCCAACTAAATAAATGTGGTGCATATTGCCATACAAATAGTTTACCTAATAACGGAATATTATCGTTTGCAGGCAGCCATATTTTAAGTGGTAGTGCATTTATAAGCCAGTCGTAATTAATTTTTATAAGGCCTGCAAAAACATACACAATAGCCAATTGCAATTTAAAAACATTCACACACCAGCCCGGCACAGTATTGCAAAACAGCTTAGGATTTCTTACTACATCTAAAGAAAAATAACGGTTAGCTGGTACAAAAATTAACAAAAAACTTACAAGGCTTACAAAATAATAATGATTAAGGTAATAGGTAAGGTCAATCAGTTCGATATATGTAAAACATAAAAAAACAAAAATAGCAGCTATACGATAAAACAATCCAAGGGTTACAAAGAGTGATGCAACTAACAATAAAATATGCACGGCGTTTAGGCCATTTTTTGATAAAGGCTCCACCCACTCAAACCCATAATATTTAAAATGAAATTTGGTATTTACATAATGGTCTTCAATCCAACCGAGCCACATAAACCTTGCTGTACTTATCATCATCATTATACCAAATATAATGCGGAAGGTAGCCAGTGGTGCAATGTGTACCGGTGCTGTAAATGTATGGCGAAGGCGTTGCCACATGCTTATTTTTTTGCAGTAAGGCTAATAATAATTCCCATTTCATTACGAATCATTTCATCGCCTAATGAATTTTCGCTGCGGTAGTGCATTTCCCAATCTTTACGGTTAATGTAAAACTTTGCAGTGTTGGCTGTAAATACATTATCTGATATTTTTACAAAAGCTGGTATGGTTATGTTTTTAGAAATCCCTTTTAAAGTAAGATTGCCAGTAATGTTCATACTATCTGTTCCATTAGCCACTACATTGGTTATTTCAAAAGCTGCTACAGGAAATTTTGCTGCATCAAAAAAATCGGCACCCAATAAATGTTTTGTCAATTTTTCATTACTAGGTTTACTTGCCGGTATATCATCCACCTTTAACGAATTGATAGCTATTGAAAATTTGCCGCCAATAAGTACATTATTTATAGTGCTTAGGCTACCCGTATTTATTGTAAGTGTTCCGTTGTGTTCAGGCTTGCCAAGCGATAAACCTTCGTAGCCTTCCCATTGTAAAGTACTGGCTGTTGAATCTAGTTGATAAACAATTGCCGTAGCACTATCTTTTTGTGCTGTAACTGCTGTAGCATCTTTTGTATCTACAGTTTGTTTAGGCTCATTATTGCATGAGGTTGCAATAAAAAATAAAGAAAGAATAGTTGCTAATTTATACATGATTATATTTTTAGTGTTGAATAGAATTGATGTTGTACAAGAGTGCGACGCCTATACAGTTGATTGAAATATTTAAGCTGGGTTAATTATTGTATTAATCTCCATCGCCACTGCTAAAAGTTATTGCAATACCTAATAGGCTGCTCATATCGCTTTTGTAATTACGGGTATGTTTTTGTAATTCGGTATGCAATAAAGTTAATGCAGTAAGATTTGTGCTTATCTGTTGTTCTAAAGTTGGGGTATCCGAAATTGCATTTACAGCAGTATTAATTACCTGCATCTGTGCTTCTGTACGGGCAATTAAATCATTGCCGCCAGTTACAAAAGCCAGGTATTCTTTCCATCCAATACCATCGATACCACTTTTGCTTTTACCATACCAAATATCTTCAATAGCTTGTATATTTAGTTTAATATACATTAAGGATTTGCGGCTGTATTTTGCCTCTACTTTACTTGGCTCCGTAGTGTTTTGCCCCACTCTTTTACCCAGTGGCACACCTAATTTAAAGTTTTTAATACTTTCAAAACTTCTTACAAATTCATTATAAAACTGAGCGGTACTGCTGCCAACATTGGTGCCATTATTGTTTACAAAACTGGTTGCATAAGCACCATTCCAATCGGTAGCAACAGCATCAACTTGCCCTTTTAATTTATTTACAATGGCTAATAAATAATTTTTTCGGTTGGCATTAGCGGTAAAAGCCGTTATAATATTACTGTGTGTGCCGTTAATATCAAATAGTAAATAATCAATTGCATTAAAACCACGGTTATCACGGTTAAAATCACTAAGGGTGGTATTGTTGGCAGTAATATTATTTTCTATTGTTGTAGTGTTGGCTGGCCAAGTGCCAATTTCTTCTACTAATCCTTTTCTTATTCCCTCTTCACCTGCTGGGCCAAAGTTATAAGCATTGGCATACATCCAACTGCTGTATGCTTCATCCCATGCGGTTTGCAATGCAGTAAGTTTAGCAGCGTCTGGTTTTGCAACAAACGCATCTGTAGCAGTTTTTAGTAAATTAACTTTAGCCTGCAAATCATTAAACGCCGGTTTTATAAGATTATCAGCAAAGTTTTGCAGCATGGCTTTGCGGTCAAACTCTGCCTTTGTTTCTCCATTATTTTTATCGCAGGCAATAAAAAGTACGGTTAAAATAACTGTTGTTGCAATTGCAATCAGGGCATTTTTTTTTCTCATCATTACTGTTTTAAATCAACAAAACCTGCCGGTATTTTTCTGCAGGTTTGTTTTTGTAATTTATATAATTTTTTATCTAACCTGTACACTTATCCAGTTGTTTTTAAATTCATCTATTTCAGTATCGGTAAAGCCGTAAATGGCTTTTAATCTTTGTTGTGCCTGTGTAATTTTTGGCAACTCTGTTATACCATTGGTTACAAATTTATACATGCTTGCCTCTGCATTGTTTGCAGGTGCCAGTAACAAGTTTAATACTTCATCTATTTGTGCATCGGTAATTTTACGTTGTGCTTGTGGTACTGCTTTAAAGCCATGTGTAAAACCAATACCCTCAGCCAAATCGTGCAGACCGCCAGAAACTGTAGTAGCTGGTGGTGCCGTGGTAGAAAGTTTGGTAATAGCTGTATGGCCATAATGTATTACAGTTGCCATCAATGCCTTTTCCATCAGCAATTTTATTTCTGTAATAGCTTCGGCTCTTTCGGTATTATACTCAGCCCCTGCTTTTACCGCCGCTTGTAATTTTATAAATTGATTTTTAATTTTTACATAAAACCCATTGCCATCATTTTTATCCCTTCTTGATGCATATAATGCAATATAGGCATCGGGGGTAGGTGTGTTTGCTGTAGTATTGGTGTTTGGGAAATTAGTGCTTGCCCCGTAAATATTTATCATTTTATCAACCGTAGCCTCGGTAATAGTGCCTTGAGACAGTGTAATAAAATGATTGTACAATGCCGCTTCAAACAATCCTTTTTCTACTTCTTGCAAAACCTCTTTACCTCTTTTGTCTAACAACCTTGCACCATAAACACCACCATTAATAGCAGTTGCACCCAGTGCAGGGTCGTAAACATTTTGGCTGTTGGTTACCATTGTAGGGAAAAAAGCGGTTTCAATTAAATTGCTGTAATAAGTTGGTGTTATACTTTTAAGGCTCGGTGTACCATTCGCAGCAAAATATTTATTCAAAGAATCAATATTTAATTTGTTTACCACATTTTCGCCTTTTTTCATATAAGCCAGTAATGATGCCATTTGGCTTCTTACCCCAGCTTCGGTAGTAACATTGGCTGTATAATTTGCAGATGTGTATGTTGAAGGTATAGTTAATGGTGCTTTTACTTTTACATCATCATCTTTATCGCAAGAAGTAAAACTTACTGACAGAGCTAGAATTGCGATTATTCGATTCATATTGTTCATTTGTTTTTATTTTTTGCGAATATGGTTATGTACAGGCTAAATCAACCTTCTCAATCGGGAAGAAAAATTACGAGATGCGGAAACTGACAGGGAAATGACAGTACGAAATTTACAAACTCTCCAAAAATTTATTAATGCATCTCTCTCTGCTTTTGACAATTGTTTATACTTATTTTTTGTAGTACCTGCTTCGCCGCCGTGCCACAGCACCGCTTCTTCCATATTTCTTGCCCTGCCATCGTGTAATAAAAAGGTATGGCCATTTACTGTTTTAATTAATCCTATGCCCCATAATGGTGGTGTACGCCTTTCATTACCCGTTGCTAAAAAATCGGGGCGGCCATCGGCTAAA
>JAYUOV010000328.1:0-23613 GCA_043760535.1 Chitinophagaceae bacterium | reverse complement strand
AGGGTTAAGTTTTCTGTGGCCACATAAGTTTTGCCACGGCCAAAATTTGTTTTTAGAAGTACCACAAATTTTTTTGTGGTTACGGTTATGCAGCTTAGGGCTAAACCGTTAGGATGGGTGGTTTCGTAGGGGATCATACTTCGGGGTATTGAGGGGTGACTATAGTAATCAGCATGTCCGAATAAATGGCTCTAAGCACTTGAATCAAAACTTCCGGCAATGGAAGGTTTTCTAATTTGTCAATAACAAGACCCGTTCTTGGGTCTGTAAAAATTAACTGGTACATGGTGGCTTTTGGTTTTAAATGGTTTTAATAAAAAAGCCACTTGCTATAGAAATAGCGGCGGCGTAACTGTGCTTGATCGTATATAGGCTAGGGAAATTCACATTAACTATATTTTGGCTTAAAACATGTTTCTTTACAAGTGATAAAAACGTACAACAAAAAAAATGGCAGCAACGGAACCACCCGTTACTGCCCATGAGATTAAAACCGCAATAAACCAAACCTGATCTACTAACACCCGTACCGGCTTTTGCTTTGCCTACCATTTTAGCAATGGCCTGACCTCGGAAGCTGGTACGAATTTCTTTTTTGAGTGATAGTAACATAATGAATGGTTATTGGTGGTTTATAATCTCGGTGTAAATGTATAATTATTAAACTCACAATTCCAAATTTTAAACTAAAAAGTTTCAAAAATGAAAAATGTTACACACCAAAATGAACAAAAAGGCGAAGGGCAACTGCTAAAAGAAAAGATTGAAAGTTTCGGATTTAGCCCTGAAGACGTGGCCAATAAGATTGGTCTTACAAAGTCTACTTTGTATAGCTATTTTAAAAAAGATAAGCTAAAGGCACATGAGTACGCACCTGTTGTTTTTGGCCTTTATAGCCTTAAAAATGAACTAAAACTTGATTTCTCAACACTGAATGAGAACATACAAAACGCTATGAATGTAATGGCGTATGCGGAAGTTTTGAAATTAAAAGAAGATCATAAAAACATTACAACACAATACGAAAAGTCTTTGATAACTATATCCAGGCAAACCGTTTCTATGCTTGATTTGATGGACGAAAAAAAGAATTTGGAAAATAGTTTGGATGCAAACAAGCCTAAATTAAGCAAAGATGGTGGCTAAAGTGGGTGGCTAATATGAATGTGGCATAGGCTACAAAACGGGTAAAGTGTGGCCTTTTTATTTTGGTTTACGATGGGGTGTGTAGCCTTTTAATGGCCACATAAATGTTACACACCTAAAAAATGAACCTGCGTTTAAGTATGGTAAAAGGTAGTGGTGGTAAGGGTTTTGAGGGGTTGGATAAGATTCTTGGCGGGACCACAAAATTGGTAAGGCTTTCTCATTTTGAGGAAGCCTTTTGTATATTGTAATATTTATTTTACAAATAAAGCCAAACACCACAACATGCCTTTTGATACCGAATTTAAAAAAGCATTGCAACTACTGCCCAATGCCGATAAAGACAAACTGATTTTACGCCTACTCAGAAAAAATGTGGATGTAGCCAACAAGCTCTATTTTGAACTCGTAGATACCGAAACCGTAGAACATAAACGGGAAAAGCTGCAAGAAAGAATAGTAGAACGGGTAAACACAGCCACCAACCATTATTACTCGGCCGGTTATTTATTAATGGATATGCGGTGGCTTAGCGGCGAAATAACGGAGCATGTTAAAGTTACCAAAGACAAAACTGGAGACATAAGTTTAAACTGCCTGATGCTTACCCAACTATTGCAACTGAATAACCCACGCATAGCCGCCGAAACCCCGGGTAATGCACACACCTTGTGCATATACATAGTGGCCCGCATATTTAAAATTTTAATGCTGCTACAAAAGCAGCACCACGACCTGCACCTCGATTTTAAAAAAGATATTGAAACACTTGGCCGCCTTGTTGGCAATAATAAAAATGTAATGAAAACAGCCATTTTTAATGGGTTAGATGTAAACTGGCTTATCCTATTTAATATACCCGATAATATAGCCGGTATTTATAAAAATGTACGGGAAAAGGGATTATTGCGGTAATAAGGTTACTATAGATGACCTGCAAACCAGTTACCTAAAAATAAAAACGGGGTATGTCTGAAACAACAGACATACCCCGTTTTTATTTACTTGATGAAAATTACGTCTTTGCTAATAACGGCTGTTTGCGTTCTTTTTCTGCCTTATTTTTCTCTATAATAGCCATCATTGCCATCCGGTCTTTTTCCGAAAGTCCCCCAGGAATCATACAATAACCCCCAGGAACATTGGTGTCATCGTATTTTATTTCTTTCTTTTTTTTGTACTGTTTCATACCGTATATTTAGATATTTAAAAGTATTTAGCCATCGGTTTTGTAGCTTCTTCTTCGTTAATAAACATGGTATTGCTGTTACCCAATCTTTGTGCACCAAACCGACCATAATAAAGAAAAAGTTTGTTTTTTGCCGTAAACGAGATAAAGCTTCCAAAGCCTAATTCCAACGCGATTTTACAACATAAGGCTATCATTAGCTTTCCTACACCACCATACATGGCTTTCCCATGTTTGTTTATTTCGTTTGTTTCCATGTTTTCGCAATCCAAAAACCCTGTACTTGGGCTAAATGTAAAAAGGCCTTGTAATACATTTGGTTCATCCTCTAGGTAGAGTTTATAAACAATGCATTTAGGAATAAGGCTAACGAAATCAAAAATAAAGTACGGTTTATGTTTCACCAACTCCGCTTTGGTGCAAGGGGTAGCGATAGTATTGTATTTGCTACCGCTTACATTATGTGTAATTGCATTTAAAATCTTGTAGTTATTATACATCTGTGGTAAATTTAAATGCAACCAGATTGGTAGCAAAATGTGTTGCTAATCAATTGAGAAGAAATCTAGCGTTCCTTTATAGTATCAAATGTTGTTTTTTGCCTGATACAAGACCATCCACCAACTATTTCCTTTTTTCATTTCCCACCCTTTATCTTTAATCAAATTAATAACACGTATGGACTTAGCCAATCTTCATAAATTCCGAGACCTGGCAGTGCAGGGAAAATGGAAAGAGATAGAAAACATGTTTAACAAGAGTGTGCAGTTAAAGCACCAAAATATGCAGATAGACCTTAGCGAACCCATGCAGCCGGTAGCATTTATAGCCGAGTTGCAAGACATCCATCAGGGTGGCATGGGTACTTCGGCTGCCAATGGAGGCACTATTAGTATGCTGGCGGATGTTTCGCTTGGCCTTCTCGGCCTTTCGTATTACAAAGATGGCATGACGGCCACCGCACAGCTTACCATTCATTACCTCAAACCAATCCACGGCAAATCGCTGAAAGCCATAGCAGGCCTACAACAGGTGGTGGGCAACCGCATTTTTGGCATGGTAAATATTCTTAACGATAAAGATGAAATATGTGCCGTGGCTTATGGTGCTTTGGCTAAAGGAATCAGTATGTAAAGGGTGAATTTATTATTGGCTCAATGATTGTTAATTTCAATTTATGCCATCTTTTTAATAGCAGCTCCGCTACAAAACAGTTTTATGCATGTTGTAGTAGTTAGTGCAATGCTTAATCATAAATTCTTTCTACAGCAGCTTTGTGTTTTTCCATAATCACTTTTCTTTTAAGGCTCATTTTGGGCGTCATTTCGCCGGTTTCTATGCTCCACTCGTTGGGCAAAAGTTCAAATTTTTTTATCTGCTCCACGTGGTTGAAATAGGTGTTGAAACTTTCTACCAGCTCTCGGAATAAGGCCAATACTTTAGGGTCGTGTATGGCAGCTTCGTTGGTGGTATAGGGTATTTGCTTTTCTCTCATCCATTCCCGAAGGGTAGAAAAAGTAGGCACAATTAATGCACCCACAAATTTTTTATCTGCACCTACTACAATTACCTGCTCTACAAAAGGGGACTCTTTCAGCTTGTTTTCTATTGGCTGTGGTGCCACATATTTACCACCACTTGTTTTAAATAATTCTTTTTTACGGTCGGTTATTTTAAGGTATTTGTTATCCACCCACACACCTATGTCGCCAGTTAGTAGCCAGCCATCTCTCATGGTTTCTTCGGTTAAATCGGGCCGTTTGTAATAGCCTTTCATTACACTTGGTCCTTTTACCATTACTTCACCGTCTTCGGCTAGCTTTACTTCCTGGCCTACAATTGGCAGACCTACTGTGCCAAATTTTGTTCCGCCTTTTTCTTTTCTGTTTACTGTTATTACTGGGCTGTTTTCGGTAGGGCCGTAGCCTTCGTACACTGGTATGCCAGCAGCATTAAAAATTCGTAGCAGCCGCTCTTGGCAGGCCGCACCGCCGGTAATAATGTATTTTACATTGCCGCCTAATGCTTCTCTCCATTTGCTAAAAATCAGTTTATTGGCTATCGCCAATTGCATATTATACCACAATCCACCGCTTTTAAGATTGTCGTATTTAAGACCCAGCTCTACTGCCCAATAAAATAATTTCTTTTTCACGCCGGTTAGTTCGGCTCCTTTACTCATTATTTTTTCGTACACCTTTTCCAGCAGCCTTGGTACGGTAGTAAATCCATCGGGGTGTACCTCTTTCATATTATCGCCAATTGTTTCCAGGCTCTCGGCATACCAAATGCTGATGCCGCTAAAGAGATAAATGTAGGTACAGGTTTTTTCGAAAATATGATTGAGCGGCAGAAAACTAAGCACCTTCGATTGCGGGGCATCTTCAAACGGAAAACTGATTTTAGAATTTCTTACATTTTTTACAATATTACCGTGGCTTAGCATTACGCCTTTAGGTGTGCCGGTAGTGCCGCTAGTGTAAATAATGGTGGCTATGGTATCTTCTGAAATCGTGTTTTTAATTTTTGCTACCTGCTGCTTTAGTGCGTCGGTGGCGGTATTGGTTATTTGGCTCCAATGGTCGGCTCCAGCTAATTTATCAAAGGTAAAAACATTGATTAGCGAAGGCACTTTTGGCCTTATATCTTGTATTTTTTCGTACAGGTCTTGGCTACTAACAAATACATATTTTACAGCGGCATCGTTAAGAATAAATTCTAGTTCCAATGGATTGGTAGTAGGATAAACAGGGCAAATAGGAACACCAATTTGCTGGCAGGCCAAATCGGTAAAAACCCACTCTGGACGGTTGTTACTAATAAGGGCTACTTTATCTTGGCCTTCGGCAGTCATATCGTTTCCACTAAGGCCAAGTGCCAGCAGGCCAGCACTAAAATTATCGATGATGGCTTTGGATTGTGCGGTACCGTATTTATGCCATTGGCCTTTTTCTTTGGCTACCAACATGTCTTCTTTCGGAAATTTTTCCATTTGCAGGTTTATACAATCAAAGAGTCTTGTAGTATTCGTCATAGGGCAATCGTTTATTTTTCTTTCGTAAATTAAAGCCTTTTTTATTTACGAATTACGATTTGGGTATTACAATGTGTAAGCACCCATCAATAAAGAAAATCGTAATTCGTAAATCCTATTGGTTCTGTTTCTTTTTCAGCTTTTCATATCCCTGCCGAATAGAAGTTCCCCTATCGGTATGGCCATAGGCATCTAAATACTGAAAAGCTGCGCCCAGCCCCCAGCCTAGCATAGGCTAGATAGGCCAAACGGCCGCCAATTTTCCAATGCCGTTGTGCCCTTATGTAAACCACCAAATGGCCCAAAAGAAAAGGTTCATTACAACGTAGGTTACAAGATGCCTTTTAAAGTTAGCCCGTTTTTTGGCTATTCGCTAAAGGCGTTCTTCCACTTGCTGTTCCATCTGTATTGGTTTATAATATTAAACAGAAAAATTCGCCATTATAATATCGTACACACAAATTTCTAAAATATCTACATCGGCCAACAGTTTTAATAGGGAACATAGTACGCCAGAAAAGCATGATGTTACACCAGCAAAATCAGTTGTAAAATTGTAACCTCAATTGGGCCACACATCATTATTTGGCAAGCCATTTTTCGGAGGTCATTTCAAATTTTATTTCGGTATTGCCATAAGTACCTATTGGCTGCCAGCCATGCATGGTATAAAATTTTTCGGCACGGGTATTATGTTCTGTACTTAGCCATACAGTAGTATTGGTTTGCAAAAAATACCAATCCATCATCAAGCAGTGTAATTTTTTACCAATACCCTTGCCTTCATAAGCTGGGTGAATAAACAGTGCCCAAATGTTATTTTCAACCAAATTGGCTATGGAGAACCCTACAATATGCCCGGCTATTTCGCAAACCCAGCCTTTGCCTTTTACCATAATATAATCGGCACAATCATCATCGGTTACCAATGCCGGGTTACTCAGCACATTTTCTGTTACGGCATTTCTTACCAGCTGCATGGCAGCTATATCTGCTACGGTAGCTTCCCTAAAAATCATGGTGTTGGTATTTTTCTGTAAAATTAATTTGTCTAAAATAGGGCGGTTCATTTACTTTTTTTATCTTGAAGAACGTTTTTATTACACACCACCATTAGGAAAAGCAATGGTTATATACTTTGAGTGTAGTTTTTAATAGTTTTTCTACACACGGCTTCATTTAATTTACCTCTTTTCACCCACCTCGTATAACAGGTATCACAACTTTCCACATTCTATTTTTTTGTATGAAACGACTCTGTTGTAGCATCTCTAAACTGGCTAGTGTTTACGTTTTGCTTATGTTACCTGCTTTAAAGGTAACAGGGCAGTACTATTATTACAATGATAAATACTACGATAATGGTTTTATAATAGAAATAGGCGGCGGCATTGGTGGCATTAACTGCCTTACCGATTTGGGCGGCAACAAGGGTGTTGGTAAAAATTTTATAAAGGATATTAACTGGAAAAATACACAGCTATGTACCCATGTTTATGCAGGTGTTTTTATTGGCGACATTTTTGGCATTCGCTTAGAGGGGAGCTTTGGAAAAGTAAAAGCATACGATAGCATTTTAAGTAACTACAAAAACGATGCTGCTACCAAAGGTCGCTATTACCGCAACCTTAACTTTCGCAGTACTATTAGTGAGTTCGCCATTATTGCAGAGTTTCATCCGCTAATGTTGCAGGATTTTGTGGATAAGGAACCACCCCTTTTTTCGCCATATATACTGGCAGGTATTGGCCGTTTTAATTTTAACCCGCAAACATATTATCAGGGTAAGTGGATTAACCTGAGGCCATTGCGGCTAGAAGGCCAGGGCTTTGCCGAATATAAAGACAGAACCATTTACCGTACTAGTGCTGCCTGTTTTCCTGTGGGGCTTGGTGTACGGTACGAGGTAAATGAAATGCTGGCAGCAAGACTGGAAATTAGCCATCGCTTTACCAGTACAGATTATCTGGATGATGTGAGTAAAGGCACTTATATAAACCCTAGTTTATTTAGTAACTATCTTAATGGTAACGATGCTTTTGTGGCTACACAACTGTACGACCGCCGTGCCGAACTAAACCCCAATTCTATTCCTATTGTCGGCGATATTCGGGGCAAGGCCAAGAACAACGATGCGTATTTTACTTGTAACCTAAAACTAGGTTTTACACTTGGCAGAAAAACCAGATAAACCAACCGAATCGTGTTTTTGTTTTGTTATGAATCCTTTTTTGCGAAAGCATATTGTGTAGATGCCAGCTTAAACATTCACCGCAAGCAGTAGCAACGAAAGTATGATGCTGCTCACAAAAGATATTTCCCAGATTACCTGCGCCTTTGTATAACCTGTAACGCCGGCACTTGTAGTTTCCTGCAGTTTCATAAGTGTTATTTTTGAGTGTAATATTTTAATAAAACCCCGTCGGGAACGACAGGGTTTACCAACCTAAACATAGCGATGCATGTCCGCATCGATCTGTTTGTATTTGCAGGGCTGCCTTCTTATTTCGATATGAAAGAGCTTGGCGGCCCTGCTTTTTTTATTTCATTTCGGGCAAAATAGACAGTGGTGAAAAATAGTTATCAGGTGTAATGGCTGCTGTTGTGTTTTCTTCATGTACAGCTTCAATATTGCCGTAGCGGTAGCCTGTATCTTTTCTGTTCATAGAGTCTGTAAAGGCTTTTATAATAGAATCTTTTTTGCTTTTTTGAGGAGCGGCCGGAGGCTCTGGTTTTACAGGAGTTGATTCATCATTTTCATCATTTATCTCCTGCTCATCGTAGCGGTATTGTTTGTTGTCTTTGCCTTTGCGGTACAGTGGCACCAGTTCTTCGGCTGTCATAATCATGGTGCGGTTATCGTGCCAGTTTTCGCCATCCTGCCAGTTCCTGGGCAGGTTTATACGGCGGTTGCGGCGGTTACCAAACTCCACATTAAAATAGTCGTAATCGTACACACTTTCATCCATCTTTATTTTTTTACCTACTGGCACTTCTATAATAACCAACACCCTTTGGTTACGCCATTTATCTTGCTTGCTAATACCAAAACTTTGTGGCAGGTACAGCACAGTATCCAGCTGGGCAATGTTGAAATCTATTTTTTCTACCAGCGACCTTGAGTTTTGATTATCTCTTCCATTACTTATTTTTACAGTGTGTACATGGTACTGGCTGTCTGCACTTCTGATAATGTTTACCCTTACAGTATTCATGTACAGGCTATCATCTTCTACACTTATTACACCATCAAAATCAATCCAGTTGCTAAAGCCACGACGGGTATCTGGTGCTACTTTTACCAATAAATTATTCGTTGCAGGCTGGCTTAGTGCAAAGTCTTCTGTTTTAGAATTGGGTGTGCTAAAGTTGCGGCTAATGGAGGCTACAAGAGCTATTAGGCAAAAAAGGCCAACAAACCAAAGTGCTGAAAAAGAGTAGCCGATAAAGCGGTTTTGTGTTTTTACCTTCATTAGCCTGCGGATAAGCCAAGTAATAAATGCAAGGATTGGTATGCCTATAAAAAATAGTAATGTACCCCATGCGTAAGTATTTTGCCATACGCCTTCTAAAAAGAAATCCTTTAACGGCAGTACGCCTACACCGCCACCAAGCAGGGCTATAAACCCAGCAAATAATGCCAGTGCCACACATCCAATTATAAAAAATACAAATGCTTTTACAAGGATGGCTATGGCATTACCGAGGCCGCCACGGTTTCGGCGAACAGCATTGGCAGTATCACCCATTACATTACTGGCTCCGGTTTTAAAAGCATCGCTTGCCTGCCTGCCCACACGTTTTGCTTCTTCGCCTAATTCCTGGGCGGTTCCGCTTAAATCTTTACCCATTTTTTTGGCTCTTTCATTAAAGCCCTTCATGTCTTCCATTACTGTATTGCGAATGCTGTTAAGGTCTATTTTTTCACCTTTCATTTCCAGCTTTTCGTGGGCTGTAATGGCTTCGGGCAGTACTATCCAAAGTATAATGTAAGCCATTATAAATGTACCTCCGCTAAAGCCGCCGATAATTACCGGGCCATTCATAAAAAAGTTGCGGCCTACAGATGTTATTAATCCGAATATAAAAGGTGCAGCAAAAATCACCCGTGGTATACTTACATTAATATCGAAGTATTTTGCAAGGCCTCCGCATACACCGCCAAAAACCTTGTCTTCGCCATCACGGTACAGCCGCTTACGGATGCTGGTAATCAGGCTTTTGCTAGGCAATGCAATCCATAATACGATGTAGACTAAAAACCCAAAGCCGCCTACAAATGCACTAATGGCAAATAGTATCCGCATTACGGCAGGATCTATTCCCAGGTAGTTGGCCAGTCCGCTAGCTACACCGCCCAGTATTTTGTCTTCCTCATCACGGTACAGTCTTTTTTTAGGTGCAGCACCTTGCTGGCCTAAATTGGCATCGTAAGTTTGGCTGCTTGTACCTTGATTCTTGCTACTTGTATCCTGATTCTTATTGCCGGTTCCTTCATCATCGGCTTGTTCAAAATCGGATGGGCGGCCCATACTATTCATTATCGCATTTACATCGCTATCGGTAATGCAGGCAGCACCTTTTTTAAGTTTATCGGCAAATAATTCGCCAATACGGCTTTCAATGTCGTTAATGATTTCGTCCTTGCCTTCTTCGTTGGCAAAGTAACTGCGGAGGCTTCCGGTGTATTGTTGCAACATTTCGTAGGCCGATTCCTCAATGGGAACTACCCTGCCCTGAAAATTTATGTTGATTACCTTTTTCATGATAAAAAAAATTAGAAGTTATGTTTAGTTGGTGGTTATTGCCGGCCGCTTTCGCCAGGCGCTTGGGTATTTTGATCAGTCGTTATTCCTCTTTGGATGGTAGCTCCCAGATTTGTGTACGAGTCGGCAGTTAGGCGTGTGTTTTCGGGTGCCGGGCCTGCCATTAGGCTTTGGTGTTTTACGGCTTCTACGGCAGTGGCCATTTCGTTCCATGTTTCTTCCAGCTCCTGGTAAAATAAAAGGCCGGCATCGGTTAGGTTAAAATATTTGCGTGGCGGGCCGCTGTTGCTTTCTACCCAGCGGTAACTGAGCATATTGGCATTTTTAAGGCGTGTAAGCAGTGGGTATAATGTGCCTTCCATCATCTGGAAATTGGCCGCCTTCATTTTATCGATGATATCACTGGGATAAGCTTCTCCCTGCCTTATCACCGAAAGGACGCAGAATTCCAGCACTCCTTTACGCATCTGGCTGGCTGTGTTTTCGATGTTCATCTTGTTAATTTTTATTGTGAGCAATTGTTTAAAAGCGAGTGGTGAGTGGGAAGTAGCAAATAGGAAACGGTGTCTGTTTTATTACTGGTCAGTGGGGTCTATAGTCATCTTGTAAAAAGAGGTTTTGCAATTAGTTAGAAATATGAGAGAGGATTTCCCACTCGCTACTCCCCACTTCACACTCGCCACTTCAATAATGTTCCGCTATTTCTTTGATGGCTTTTGCGGCAAAATCTCTGGCGTAATCATCGTCGTTGTAATTAAGGTTGCGGCTGCCGTCGTATAGTTTGTAAGAAAGGTCACCGTTTCCATCCCGCTTTACAGTAAATATCTCATCGTCTTTTTTGTACTTCACAAATCCGTTTGGCGACAGTTGTTCAATAGCCGTTCCATCTTCGTTAAAAACTACTTTACCCGAATACTGGATTTTTAAAGAACTGCGATCGTTACGAACCTTAACCGTTCTTACACGATTGTGGCGAAGGTGGCAACCCGCTACAATAACTACTAACAGTATCAGCACGGCTGCAACGATGTGGTTTCTATTTTTCATGGTTAGTATTTTATAAAGTTTTAAAATGATTTGTTTTCCTAATCGCCAATTAACTATTCAACCAATTAACTAATCCCTTCTTCCCAATCACCAATCCCTAATCATCTAATCCCTAACTCCCCCATTTGTTACACAAAGATATAGGCACAAATCGGTACTATGCGACACACAGTACATATTTGTTTTTAGTAGCTGGCGGTAAAGTGGAATCTAAAATTGTAAGTAAAGTGAATACTGCAAAGGGTTTCAGCTCAATTTTGTGAAAAAGAAATTTTTCTTTCGTTTTGGACGAAAGGCAGGATTTTGTGATGAATGGGAGGATTTTTTTACAACAGAAACATTTAGGGCCAAAAAAAACGGCTATCTCAAATTTTGAGTTAGCCGCTCTTTTTTCAGATTTATATGATTTATAAAACAATCAACTTGGTTGTGTACTCCTTTTCACCATCAGAAACAATAACTGTATATACATCTGGTTTTAAACCAATAGTGCTAATTGATTGATTTTTTAATTGATTGCTAAAAAACTGTACTTTATTTATTCTTCCGGTTTTATCTATTATTCGGATTTTAGTAATTACGGCACCATGAGAAATAGTAAAGCTGGTAGTTGCTGGATTTGGATATATTTTTAATCCTCCCAAAACCATTGGTTCATCTTCTATTTGTTCATTTCGCTGGTATAAAGGGCAACTCCATAAAGTACTCCATGTTTTATAGAAGCAATTAAAATTACCACCTACAGTATTAGATTGTACTGTATTACAGCCTACTACTGTAGCATAAACTGAAATGCAATCTGTATTATTCGTTTTTGGCTTTGATGGGCAATTGGGAGTCCATTCAAAATTATTAATATAGCCAGGCGTGGTTGCAAGTAGTTGATTTGTAGCTGCATTATACCATCTGATTTCTGTTGGTTGGGCGTTTGCTGGTTGCCAATTTACTGTAAACCGAACTTTACCATTAGTGTGGGCTATATGGTAGTAACTTGAAAGGATAACATTAGTAATTGGTGGATTAGGTAAATTACTATCACCTACCCCTACAGCAAACCAAGCATTAACTACTTGAGCAACTTCATTGCTACAGGAACCAAATAACTGAATTGCTGCCTGAATGCTCATTTCCCTGCACAAATTATATCCAGAAAATGAGTTGTTCATTAATAATTTTGTTCTGTAGGCAATTTGCGCCGCAACTTCAATCCCGAGTCCATTTACGTTGTATGAGTTGTTAATATCGTTCGTTCCTGTGCCACCCTCAGATAATAGGAAAAACCAAAAATTTAACACCCCGCTATTGGTATGCACTCCGCAATAATCGTTTGCTCTAGTAGGAGTGCCGCAATCTGTGTTAGCCCATAAATCTCCAAGATAAGTATCGGGTTGACCGAATTGATTTGGGTTAGACATACTTCGTAAAGGCCCGCCTAATACATCCTCTCCCAACAACCATCTTTGTTTATTTGGAGTAGTTTGCGCTTCTACGCAGGCTCCCCAAATATCAGCAAATCCTTCATCTAAGGCACCAGACTCTCTTTCATATTTAAGATCACCTGTAAATTGATCTATCCCATGACCAACCTCATGCCCACAAATATCAAGTGCAGTCAGTGGATTGTTTCCATTTATACCATCACCATAATACATTCTATTCGAGAACCAAAAAGCATTAAACATACTATTCACTCCGTCTTCGGAAACATGAACAAAAGTTTCAATCGGCATACCATTTCCGTCTATACTATTTCTGTTATGGGTGTTAAGCCAATAATCGTAAACCGTTTCCGCAGCCCAATGGGCATCTAATGCGGCCTGATCATTCACATGTTCATTAAATGTCCAATTATTGTCATTGTCCCAAAGCTCTGTAGCACCTGCGACTTCTAAAAATTGATCGTTATTGTTTCGAGTTCTAATTAGTACATTGTTTCTTAATTCCTGAAGCCTAAAAGGACCTATTCCTGTGTTTGCATCTGTAACTATATTTCTAAAGCCGTTATATTGAGTTTCTGCTATACCCGGAAAATTCACATTACAGATCAAACTTTCAGCACCTAAAAATTCTTCACTATTAGCACTTATAAAAACATTTTCGGCTCGTAATGATTTTGTTGAAAAAATTTCTATTTGATACGCAAGTTGATATGAGTTTATTTTATAATTAAAGTAATAAATTAAACTTGCTTCTTTAATGCTGCTAATATTTTTCTGTTTGTTTTCACCTTCAAAATATGACAACGCTTTTTTAATACAATTTTTTTTATTGATTTCATTATTTATTGGTAACTCCTTTACAAATGGGGCCATAAAGCCATGCACAAAATCAAGTGTCATATTTTTTTGATGTATTAAATATTCACCTCCTCGTATTTTTATACCATTTTTTCTAAGTTGAAACTTTTCTTGAAAAATATCTGTTCCTATTCTCTGGGAATCAATTTTCTGAAACGAAATATTCCCATCAAATTCAGTCAAAACCCTAAGCAAATTCGTCTTATCAGTTTCATTAAAAATTTTCTTTGTATTCTCAGTTTTTATTTTAGCAAAAGAAACATAACTATTTTTAATGATCTTATTTTCGAGGTTAAATTGGTTTTGACCATTGACTTTCCATAACATCAGGATTGACAAGAAAAAAAGTATTATTTTTTGTATCATTTTTTTGGGTTTAAGTAGTGAAAATTATTGTAAGCATTCCACCAACCAAAAACAATTATTACGGGAATTTTGTCATATGATAAGCGCTTCCGTTCATATTATTATCATCAAGAACCAAAGTGTCACCATTAATATAGTCTACAATCCAACTTTTGGGAGTACCGCTAATGGAAATAAAATCCATCGTATATGCTGAATATCCAAAGATTGTAGTTATCCTTTGAAAGTTTGCCTTATCAGAAGCATATAAAACATTACTGAGAGTAAGGTAAATACTGTCACTTGGCAATACCTTGTAGTAAGAATCTGTCATTGGAGTTTTGACATTGCCTGTAAGCCCCCCATAACGATAATGAATTTTCCAATTTCCTTGTACGGTTGCTTTAATTTCTGATAAAGTTTTATCTCTTAGATTAACGTTTGTGTTATTCCCTATATCTTTTGTTTTGTTGCAATTTCCGTTAATAAAACACCAACTAAGAATTATTAAAAAAACAATAGCTTGAATTTTCATGTAAAAAAAATTTTGTAATAGAATGACGATACATTGTTTCATTTCATTGCAAAGCAAATGAAAAATTATTTGGCGGACTTAATCCCGTATTGACAATGTGTGAAGTTAGAATCATAGTGTTGGTTATGAGAATGCTTACATTTCAAATGTAAACAAAAATTTACAAAGCAATAAATTATTTACATAATGTAAATCTATTTAAGTCAATCACTTGTGTTGTTCAAGTAAGTTATGTTGAGGTTTACTAAATGGAGATTCATTTAGGTAAATTGATAAAAAATAAAGCTAAGGAAGCAGGTATAAGCAGCATAAAACTGGCTTTCCTTGTTAATACTTCCAGACAAAACCTCAATAATATTTTTAACCGCAAATCAACCGACACAGGTACGTTACAGAGGTTTTGTGTGGCACTAAATTTTAATTTTTTTCAAGTAATAGCAGAAACAATTGAAATAAATACATCCGAAACAGAGATAAAAAGCAGTCAGCATTTTTCATTAGAACAAGAAGTAGCACTATTAAGGAAAGAAATGGACTTACTTAAAAAAGAAATAAAAAGCATCCACACCAAACTCCCATGAGCCGTCGCCAAAACCTCATCGCCGATTATTTTACTTTCTCCAAAAGCCAGCGTAACGGAGTCTTTATTGCTATTGCGGTAATGGCTGTATGTGCCGTAGTAAAATTTGGCTATGGCTTTTTCTTTAGCAGCAAAACCATACCGGCCGATGCTGAATTTACAAAAAAGGTAGCCGCCCTAAAACTGGCTGATACCAATAGCTACGCCAATAATTACACGAAAAACAATAAGCGGTACAATAATTTTGATAACAAAGATGACGATGATAATTACAACGAGCCGTCACGTAAAAATGGCAATTACACTATTAAAGGGGAACTGTTTGATTTTGACCCTAATACCATAGATGCAGCCGGCTGGAAACGGCTTGGCGTAAGAGATAAAACCATTGCCACCATCCAAAACTATCTTTCCAAAGGCGGCAAATTCCGCAAGGCAGATGATATAAAACGCATCTATGGCCTCTTTCCCGATGAAGCCGAAAGGCTGCTGCCTTATGTAAAAATAGCCGGGGCCGAAAACACAGCTTATACACCCAAAACTTATGACAACACAGCTAACGAATCTGCCTCAAATTATACCAAGCCCACATACACACCAAAAACTATTGACATAAATACTGCCGATACCACAGCACTCATAACATTGCCGGGCATAGGCAGCAAGCTTGCGGCCCGCATTATTAACTACCGAGATAAACTTGGCGGCTTTAGCAGCGTAAACCAACTGGCCGAAACGTATGGTGTACCCGATTCTACTTTTCAAAAAATAAAGGGCAAACTGGTTTATAATGGCGGCATCAGGCAACTCAATATTAACACGGCCGATGCCAATACCTTAAAAGTTCATCCCTATATAAAATGGAATATTGCCAATGCCATCGTGCAATACCGCAGCCAGCATGGCAATTATGCTTCCATAGGCGATCTCAAGAAAATAGAGATTATTGATGAACAAACATTTAATAAAATAGCACCGTACTTAACGTTGTAGGGGGGTGGTAAAAAATAAATAGTTATGACAAATAAATTCAAAACGGTTTCACTTGAAACAATGATTGACAAACACATTGGAAAAGTTGGAACTGAAAGACGTGATTCTTTTGAAAACGAGTTGAGAATTGACTTGTTAGGACAAGCCATTAAACAAGCAAGACAAGAACGCAACCTGACACAGTAACAATTGGGCGACCTTGTAGGCGTCCAGAAAGCTCAAATTTCAAAAATTGAAAACAGTGTAAAGAATGCAAGGTTTGAAACCATTTTAAAAGTGTTTGACGCTTTGGGTGCAAAAGTGAATTTCAATGTGGAACTGAATAACAAAAAGGTAGCGTTTTGATAAGCTGTACAAAGCCCAGTTAGATAAATTCTACAAAATAACCATTGATAACAACAGCATTGGCCTCAACCTTCGGGGCAACAAATTGTTCATTGTCTGTTTTCTTACCAACCAATTTTTACCCTAAAAAACGAACGCACATTAGCCTACTTTTGCACTTGCAAAAAAGCTAACGAAAATTGCCATTATATGAATTTTGACACCAGTGAACTAACCCAACAAGTAGCCGCAGCGGCCCGTGAATTTGCCAACCAGCATATACGCCCCTACCTGATGGATTGGGACGAAAGACAGGAATTTCCTATGCACGTTTTTAAAGAGCTTGGGCACCTGGGCATGATGGGCGTACTAGTGCCGGAACAATACGGCGGCAGTGGCCTCAGCTATTTTGAGTACAGTGCTATTATACAGGAAATTTCTAAAGTTTGCGGCTCTATCGGCCTTAGTGTAGCTGCCCATAATTCGCTGTGTACCGGCCATATAATGGCTTTTGGTAACGAAGAACAGAAGCAAAAATATTTACCCAAACTGGCTACTGCACAATGGATTGGTGCCTGGGGCCTTACCGAACCCAACACTGGCAGCGATGCCGGCAATATGAAAACCACCGCCGTAAAAGATGGTGACGACTGGATTATTAACGGAACCAAAAGCTGGATTACCCATGGCCGCAGCGGCGATGTGGCTGTGGTAGTTTGCCGCACAGGCGAACCAAGAACGAGGCAAAACTCTACTGCATTTATTGTAGAAAGGGGTACACCGGGCTTTACAGGTGGTAAAAAAGAAAACAAATTGGGCATGAGAGCCAGCGAAACGGCCGAAATGGTTTTTGATAATTGCCGCATCAGCGATGCACAAAGATTGGGCGAAGTAGGCGATGGTTTTGTGCAAAGCATGAAAGTGCTCGATGGTGGCCGCATCTCCATTGCAGCACTGAGCCTTGGTATAGCCAAAGGTGCTTACGAAGCTAGTGTTCAATATTCGAAAGAACGCCATCAGTTCGATCAGCCGATTAGCAATTTCCAGGGCATTAGTTTTAAGCTGGCAGATATGGCCACGGAAATTATGGCCGCGGAAATGCTGCTGAACCAAGCCTGCGATTTAAAAATCCGTGGCGAAAAAATGACCAAGGAATCGGCCATGGCAAAATATTATGCCAGCGAAGTGGCCGTAAAAGTAAGTACCGATGCGGTGCAGATTTTTGGCGGCTACGGCTATACCAAAGATTTTCCCGTAGAAAAATTTTACCGGGATAGCAAGCTCTGCACCATTGGCGAAGGCACCAGCGAAATACAAAAAATTGTGATTAGCAGGGAAGTATTGATGTCTTAAACCCCTAAAACCCCAAACCCTCCACCCTAAACCTTTAACCCCAAACCTTCCACCCTTCATTCAGGATAATAAATTAAATTCGCCACATTTAAGCAAATCGAAAACAAAAAAGCACTATGAGTTACATTGCAAGCATCCATGCCAGGCAAATATTAGATAGCCGTGGCAACCCTACCGTAGAGGTAGATGTATTAACCGAAGAAGGCATTTTAGGCCGTGCCGCCGTACCTAGCGGAGCAAGCACCGGCATACACGAGGCCGCCGAACTAAGGGATAACGATAAGAAAAAATATGCCGGTAAAGGTGTATTGAAAGCAGTGAAAAACGTAAATGAAACCATTGCGCCAAACTTGTTGGGTATGGATATAGCCGACCAAACAGGCATCGATCAGTTAATGATAGACCTAGACGGAACGCCGAATAAAAGTAAGCTGGGTGCCAACGCCATTCTTGCAGTAAGTATGGCCGCTGCCAAGGCTGCTGCCGACGAAAGTGGCCTACCGCTATATCGCTACATTGGTGGTACTAATGCCAAAACAATGCCGGTGCCCATGATGAATATTCTAAATGGTGGTGCCCATGCCGATAACAAAATAGACTTTCAGGAGTTTATGATTGTGCCAGTAGGCGCTACCAGCTTTAGCGAAGGTTTACGCTGGGGTGTGGAAATTTTTCATGTGCTAAAAACCGTTCTTAAAAAGAAAGGCTTTAGCACTAATGTGGGAGATGAAGGAGGTTTTGCCCCAAACATACAGAGCAACGAAGAGGCGATAGAAACAGTGCTGGAAGCCATTACAGCTGCGGGTTACAAAACCGGTAGCCAAATAGTAATAGCCATGGATGCTGCCAACAGCGAACTATGGGATGCCAAGAAAAAGAAATACGTATTTCATAAAAGCGATGGCAAAATAATGAGCAGCGAAGAGCTGGTAAATTATTGGGCTAACTGGGTAAAGCAATACCCGCTGGCCAGTATAGAAGATGGTATGGCTGAGGACGATTGGGAAGGCTGGAAAATGCTTACAGAAGCTGTTGGCAAAAAAACACAGTTGGTGGGCGACGATCTTTTTGTAACCAATGTGGACCGTCTTAAAACCGGTATTGATAAAAATATAGCCAATGGCTTGCTGGTAAAAGTAAACCAGATTGGAACCATTACCGAAACCATTAATGCCGTAACTATGGCCCAACACGCCGGTTACAATACCATAATGAGCCACCGTAGCGGCGAAACAGAAGATACAACCATTGCCGACCTGGCCGTGGCTCTTAATTGCGGACAAATTAAAACCGGTAGTGCCAGCCGCACCGACCGTATAGCCAAGTACAACCAATTGATCCGTATAGAAGAGCAATTAGGCGATGCTGCTATTTACCCGGGTAAGAAATTGAAGTTTGGTAAGTAAAGCTGGCTTCAGCAGATGATATAAAAAAGCCCCGGTCGAAATTTTTTGACCGGGGCTTTTTGCTGCCGCTTTCTGTACAATCAAGTACGCAAGGCGAAATAGTTATTAATACCATAGGATTAAACCTCAATTTTATTTACCAAAGAAAAAGATGTAATGTACCAGGAGCTAACACAATCCCAAAGAAATTATTTTGATGCTGGCCATACCCGCAGCTACGAATTTCGGCTTGGGCAATTACAACAACTAAAGAAGGCCTTGCAGAATAATGAACAGGCCATTTTTGATGCCCTGCAAAAAGACCTAGGCAAAAGCAATGTGGAAGCATACACCACCGAACTGGGAATTGTTTTAACAGAAATAAGCCTGCACCTGAAAAAACTGAAAAGCTGGATGCGGCCACATCGGGTAAGTACCAATTTGGTAAACCTGCCATCATCTACCAAAATGTACTACGATCCGCTGGGTGTGGTGCTGATAATTGCCCCCTGGAATTACCCTTTTCAACTGCTGATGACGCCACTGATTGGTGCTATTAGCGGTGGTAATTGTGCCATGCTAAAACCGAGTGAACTTACACCTGCCACAGAAGCGATTGTAGAAAAAATCATCTCCGAAAATTTTAACACCGAATACATAGCCGTGGTAAAAGGTGATGGTGAAAAAGTAGTACCGGATTTGATGAATAACTTCCGTTTCGACCATGTATTATTTACCGGAAGTATTGCTGTAGGCAAGGCCGTGTACCAAATGGCGGCAAAGCAATTAGTGCCCGTAACATTAGAGCTCGGCGGCAAAAGCCCCACCATAGTTTGTGCCGATGCTAACCTCAAAACTGCATCACAAAGAATAACGTTTGGCAAATGGCTAAACGTAGGGCAAACCTGCATTGCACCCGATTATGTATTGGTAGATGCTGCTGTAAAAGACGCATTCATTAAAGAAATGAAACAGGCCATTACCCGTTTTTATGCCGATGCAAAACAAAGTGCCGATTACGGAAAAGTGGTAAACGAAAAACGCTTTGACAAATTGGTTAGCTACCTGGCCGATGGCAATGTAATTACCGGCGGCGATTACGATAAAGCAGCACTTTACTTTGCGCCTACTATGCTGGATAATATAGTACCCACAGCACCCATAATGACCGATGAAATCTTCGGCCCCATTTTACCCATCATCGCTTTTACCAACAAAGAAGAGGCCTTGGAAATAGTGGCGAAAAACAGCCACCCGCTGACCTTTTATTTATTTACCAATAACAGCGAAACCGAAAAATGGTGGATGGAACGAGTGCCATTTGGCGGCGGCTGTATAAATAATACCATCCTACATTATGCCAATGATAATGTGATTTTTGGAGGTATTGGCAATAGCGGCATAAGCGGTTACCATGGCAAGCATAGTTTCTACACATTTACCCATGCCAAAGCTGTACTTAAAACCCCCAACTGGTTCGAACCTACATTAAAGTACCCACCGTATGGTAAAAAAAGCATGCAGTTGTTCCGGTGGTTGTTTAAGTAGATGGTGAACATTGCTACTAAAAAAGCACCAATCTCCAATTACCCAATCTCCAATTACCCAATCCCTAATTACCCAATTCCCCAATCCCTAATTCCCCAATCCCTAATTCCTACATTTGCCTTATGGAAAATTTTCCCGAACTCAGCGTAGTAATACCGGTAATGAACGAAGAGGATAATATTGCCCCCATGGTAGAGGCTGTGCACAGTGCATTACAAGGTATCAGCTACGAAATAATTTTTGTGGACGATGGCAGCTCTGATGCCACAAGGCCACGTATAAAAGCATTGGTAAACAACCAGATTTCGCTAGTGGAGCTGCGAAAAAATTATGGCCAAAGTACCGCTATGAGTGCCGGTATAGATTTTAGTAAAGGCAAATACATAGCCATGCTGGATGGCGACCTGCAAAACGACCCAACCGACATACCCATGATGCTGGACCTGCTGAAACGGGAAGATTGGGATGTGGTAGCTGGTAACCGTGCCAACCGTAAAGATGGATTTATACTGCGTAAAATACCCAGCAAAATAGCCAATGCCCTCATCCGCCGCATGACGGGTGTGTACATAAAAGATTACGGCTGTACCCTTAAAATTTTTAAGCATGAAATAGCCGAAGACCTGGGTTTGTACGGCGAACTGCACCGCTTTATACCAGTGTTGGCCAAGCAGCAGGGTGCCCGTATTACGCAGGTAGATGTTAAGCATCATCCACGCCGTTTTGGTAAAAGTAAGTATGGTATTGGCCGCACTTTTCGGGTAATGAGCGACCTGGTAACCATGGTGTTTTTTGGCCGCTATATACAAAAGCCCATGCACCTGTTTGGCACCATGGGCTTTATAAGTTTGTTTATAGGCATCGCCATTAACTTGTATTTGCTTACACTAAAAATTATGGGCAACGATATTTGGGGTAAGCCTATGCTCATACTCGGTCTCATCTTTTTGCTGGGCGGCATACAACTCATCACTATTGGTATTTTGGCCGAAATAAACATCCGCACCTACTTTGAGGCAAGTAATAAAAAAACATACCAGGTTCGCAAGGTTTGGAACGGCACGTAGGGGCAAACCCTTGCGGTAGACCAACAAGCTTCTGGTAAGCATAAAAATCCACTATCCCGTCGGGGTTTTCACAAGCACCCTCTATAATAATTTAGCCAGTTGCTGTAGAACACCTGCTGTGTAAACGAACGTCAAATATCTTTAACCCACACTACAGATTTTTTTTGAACCCAGCTTTTGTTCCCCGATTAAGCATCGTTGCGACGCTCCGTTCAAGGCTAGTACTACTATTAAACCCATCCACCTTTCACTATAAACATGTACATCGCAAAGGCGTTAAATCAGAAATGAAAATCAGAAATCGAAAATCGAAAGTTCCTTCCTGGCTAAAGCTGCTGATAAAAATTACTGTTACAGCCCTGTGTTTATGGTACGTAACCAAAAAGATAGACTGGATTCTTACTTGGTCTTTACTGCAACAAAGCAGTAAATGGTGGTTGGTAGCAGCTACGGTTTTGGTAGCTTTTTCTAAGATTGTTTCAGCTTTTAGACTCAATATTTATTTTAAAAACATTGCCATATATCTGGCAGATAAAAACAGCTTACAGCTCTACTGGCTCGGCATGTTTTACAATCTTTTTTTGCCCGGCGGTATTGGTGGCGATGCCTACAAAGTAATACTGCTTAACAAAGCCTATAAAAAAATACCAACAAAAAAAATAGCCGCCGCAGTATTGTTAGATCGTGTTAGTGGCGTGGTGGCGCTAGGCTTATTAGCCGCCATGTTTTACTGGTTTACTTATACAGGAGCCCACTATTCGTGGTGGCTGCTGGCAGCTATACTGCCCGGTTTGGTAGTGTATTACTGGGGTATTAAAAAAGTATTCCCATCTTTTATTCCGGGGTTTTACAATACTTTTTTTCTGGGGTTGGCGGTACAGGCGTTGCAGGTGCTTTGTGTGTACTGCATTATTCAAAGCATTGGTATCGCAGGTCATTTTGCCGAATTTCAATTCTTGTTTTTGCTGTCGTCCATCGTAGCCATTTTGCCCTTTACCATTGGCGGTTTGGGTGCCAGAGAAGTAGTGTTTTTATGGGGAGCCGCCCAGTTTGCTTTAGATGCACACCAGGCAGTTTACATCAGTATTTTATTTTACCTCATACACTTGCTGGTATCGCTTGTGGGCATACGATGGGTGTATAAAAGCCCGTTGGGGAATGAACATTAGTTTAATATAAATTACAATGTATTTTACTTAAGGTTGTCACCCTGAGATTTTCCAAGGGGGGCTTGTAAATCCAAATCGCAAATCGGTTAGTAGGGTTTCCACAGGCTCAGCCTAACAATCTCCCAATTTCTTTATGTAAACGACATAGTTTATAGCACAAATCAAAGATCCCCAAGCTGTGGTCGCAGCACTATATCCTCTACCACAGCCTGCGGCGATAATTGCGAAGCTGCATAAATCATTTGGGCTACATCAGCCGCTTCCATAATACGCTGCGGGTCTATATCGGCACCAGCCCAGCTATCACTCATGGTGGCACCGGGTAATACAGCGGTTACTTTTACACCATAAGGTTTCATTTCTTCCCGCAGGTTTTTACTAAAGCCCAGCAGGGCAAATTTGCTAATGCTATAACTGCCTCCATTGGCATAAGCCTGCTGCGATGCGATGGAACAAATATTGAAAACATGCCCGGCTTTTTGCTCCATCATCTGGTTAATAAACAGGCGGGTAATATGGTAGGCACTGTACAGGTTGGTGTTAATCATTGCTTCTAAAGTTCCGGCAGTTTCGTTGTGTACAGAACCGGGCAGGTATTGGCCGGCATTGTTTACCAGCACATCTATTTGTTTGGCATTTTGTAGTACCCATACGGCAAAAATCTTGCGGTTGTTGGCTTCAGTAACATCGGTAGCCTTGGCATGTATAATACTTTGCGGATATTTTTCCTGCAATTCTCCAACCGTTTTGGAGAGTGCCGCTTCGTTACGGGCACATAAGTAAAGTGTATGGCCGTGGCTGGCAAATGTGGCCGCAATGGCTTTGCCTATTCCTT
>JAYUOV010000327.1:0-23623 GCA_043760535.1 Chitinophagaceae bacterium | reverse complement strand
GATTGCCTTGATAAAAGCGGTGTAGCAATAGGAGAAGTGAAGAAATTTTTTCTCCATCAGGCAAACGAAAAAATGGATCAAGGTTTTATCAGAGCGTTGTACAAACTTTATGGTATCAAAGATATTCCAGCCCATGTAATGCCCATGAACATCCAAAAGTTTGGCAACAGTTCTGTAGCCACCATACCCACTCTTTTAGATTTAGTAAGAAAAGGACAGCTGGAAAACCATGCAATACAAAGCGGAGACGTAATCATGTTTGCCTCTGTAGGGGCAGGGATGAATATCAATGCAGTTTGTTATCGGGTGTAGGTTTGCTACTCTATGTTGCTGTGATTTTTTTCAAGATAAAAGTGAGTACCCATGCATACTACAAAACTGGTTTCAACCCAAAATGAATTACAGGAAATACTGCTGCTTCAGCAGGCAAATACCAAAGCACACCTAAGTAAAACAGAAATTGCAGAGCAGGGGTTTCTAACTGTTGTTCATACAACAGAACAGCTAGAACAACTGCATACCACCCACCCAAGTGTAATTGTAAAAGATGGCGATACACTAGCAGGCTATGCATTGGTAATGCCAAGGGAATGTGCCAAAGTTGTTCCAATTTTAATTCCGGCATTTAACACATTGGATCTGCTATTGTACAACGGGCAATTACTGAAAGAAGCAAACTGGTATATGATGGGACAAGTTTGCGTAGCAAAGCCTTCTAGGGGCATGGGCGTTTTTAAAATGCTATATGATGGCCATCGGGATTTATTAAAAAACCAATACGAATACTGCGTTACAGAAATATCAGTAAACAATAAACGGTCGCTTAGGGCACATGAGAAAGTAGGATTTAAAACCCTGCATCAATATACAGATGCAACAGATGAATGGGTAATAGTGATATGGGATTGGAGTTAAAATTAATTTCAGAACTCCTTACCCTTCGCAGTTTTGATAGCGTAGTTTTTCTTTTTTTGCCTGCCCCGCCTGCCCCGATGAATATCGGTGGATTATTTCGGTGGAACCCAGCGAAAGCCGTGCCCTGATGGACCGACATTGGCGACGTTGTAAATCCCGTAGCATTACGGGACTCCGTTCAACTGAATGCTACTATTAGGTATTTAGATTGCGAATAACAGGCGGTTTCAGTTCACGGGGTAAGGAGTTCTGAGACTATTAATAATAAGCAGCTTTAGTACATATTGCTAAGAGTTAATGGGCTACATTTTTACATGAATGTAGCCCAATACTACCAGCAATAATTTTAAGCCCTCAAATGTATTTTTATGTTTTTTGGCTTTTAAATGGCTACCTGTTTTTACCCCAGCCAAACCAGTCGTTACCGTTGGCGTAAAGCATTAAAGCCAGCAATAATACCATACCCACAATTTGTGCATACTCCAAAAATTTTGGGTTTGGCTTACGCCCAGTAATCATTTCTATTAGGGTAAATAGTACGTGGCCGCCATCTAAAGCAGGTATAGGTAACATATTCATAAAAGCCAAAACAATACTAAAAAAAGCAGTAATGTTCCAGAAAGATTCCCAGTCCCATTCTGTTTTTGGAAAAATATTGGCCATTGATTTAAATCCGCCAAGTCCTTTATAAGCTTCGGTTTTAGGACTTAATATTTTTTTAAACTGATTTATATAGAATGACAATTGCTCTCCAGCCAATCTGATACCAGCAGGTATGGCTTCAAAAAAGCCGTATTTTTTTTCAACTACTTTTAAAATACCGGCTGCTTCCATATCTTTCATTGTTTGCAATGGGTAAACGCCCAAAGTTCCCTTATCAGAAATACTGCATAACACGATCATATTGCTAGCACCACGTTTTATTTGAACGGCCGGAGTAGTACCCTTCTTAGACTGAATCACACTTCGTAATTCATCGAAATAAGCAACAGGTATAGAATCTACCGCAACAATTTCGTCGCCAGCTCTTAAACCTGCTTTATAAGCTGGTAATGTATCTGGCACAGCACCCAATATGGCAGGAATCCTTGGTGAAATAAGCGGCGTGTTGCTCTTTTTCTTTTCTACCAAATTACCAATAAAATTTACAGGTAATTGCAGCACCTGCTCTTTTGCATCTCTTATGATTGTAACATTTTCACTTACAATAACTTTTTTTACAATGTCGTAATAGTCATCTATTTTATTTCCGTTTGCTGCCAGTATTTTATCACCGTCTTTAAAACCCATGTCGTACATTAGACTATCCTGTATAGATATGCCGTATTTCATGGTAGCTAATGGCACCTTCTTTTCGCCCCAAACAATTAGAATGCCTGCATAAACAATAAAGGCTACGAGTACGTTTACAGTAACCCCACCTAGCATAATTATCAACCGCTGCCAGGCCGGCTTGCTCCGAAATTCGTCGGGCTTTGCGGGCAGGGCCAGTTGTTCTTTGTCCATACTTTCGTCTATCATACCAGCTATTTTTACATAGCCGCCTAACGGTAGCCAGCCAATGCCGTACTCGGTTTGGCCTATTTTCTTTTTAAAGATGGAAAACCAGGGATCGAAAAAAAGGTAAAACTTTTCTACCCGGCAGCCGAACCAACGGGCAGTGATGTAATGACCAAATTCGTGAAGAACGACCAGTATGGATAATGACAACAGCAATTTTGCTATTACCATTCCTACTTCGGACCAGATGATTGCTAAAAACATTGATTGATTTGTGATTTGTGAATTATGATTTGTGAATTATGATGTACGACTGTGAGTAGTTAGTAGTGAGCCGTGAAAAAGGCTTTAAAGTGAAATTTTTATAGTTAATGTGTTTAAATGAAATTTAGACCAGTTTTAATAGAAGCACCTCAGATAAGCGGAACCCCGTAATTCTACAGGGTTTATAACGTTCGCCAATGTTGCCAAATCAAGGAACGGGTTTCGCCTGGCTCAAAAAAAAGAAACCTGGATAATTATGATGTAAGGGCAATAAATGGCTTTCCTTATCCCCAAATCCCTGTCCACCAATCCCTAATCCCCTACAACTTAATAAGAGACGCAGCAAAACTACGTGCCTCCCCGTCGCTTTCAAAATAATCATCTAGGGTAGGATTCTCTATAAAATGAATTTTATTCATGGTTTTTTCTACCACGGCCATCATATCTAAAAACCCAATGCGGTTTCGGAGAAAAGCCCACACTGCTATTTCGTTGGCTGCATTCATTACGCATGGCAGGTTGCCACCTTTGTTTAGTGCTTCAATGGCGAGTGCAAGGTTCATAAAAGTTTTTGTATCGGGTTCTTCGAACGAAAGTGTTTCGAACTTCCGAAAGTCGAGACGTGGATGGTTGTTTTTGATACGGTTTGGAAAACCCATGGCGTATTGAATGGGCAGTTTCATGTCGGGTAAGCCCATTTGTGCCTTAATGCTACCATCTTCAAACTCCACCATGCTATGGATAATGCTCTGCGGATGAATAACCACCTGAATTTGATTTGGTTTTAAATCGAACAACCATTTGGCTTCTATCATCTCTAGCCCCTTATTCATTAATGTGGCACTATCGATGGTAATTTTTGCACCCATTGTCCAGTTGGGGTGCTGCAGGGCGTGGTCTCGTTTTACATTCACTAAAAAATTGGGTTTCTTACCCCGGAAAGGCCCGCCACTTGCTGTAAGTATTATCTTTTCTATTTTATTATTTCCTTCGCCTACCAGGCATTGAAAAATGGCAGAGTGTTCGCTATCTACAGGTATAATAGCGGCTTTGTGCTGTATGGCTTTTAGCATTACAATATCGCCGGCTACTACCAAGGTTTCTTTATTGGCCAGGCCAATTATTTTACCGTTTTCAATGGCTTTGAGCGTAGGCTTTAAACCTGCATAACCAACGATACCGGCCAGCATTATGTCGTAATTGTCGAATGCCGCCACTTCTTCTAATGCTTTTTCTCCACTAAAAACCTTGGTATCTGTTGCTGCTAAGGCTTCTTTTACTTTTAAGTATTTTGCATCATCGCCTATTACTACAGCGTTGGGCTTAAATTGTAAAGCCTGTGCCACCAGCAGCTCATCGTTGTTTTGAGCTGTAAGTATTTCGGTGGTAAATAATTCGGGGTTGGCTGCTATTACTTCCAATGCCTGTGTGCCAATGGAGCCGGTGGAGCCAAATATTGCGATGCGTTTCAAATTATAGTTATCCTTTTGTAGATTTTATGATGCCAATTAAAACAGTTACGATTGAAATTAATTGTAAAAACCCTATACCTGCCACCCATTTAATCGTATCATTTTTGGCAGTACCAATTTTTTCAATCAACCCAACTTTATCATTTTTATTGAAAAAATTCTTTTGAGTCTTGAAATTTTGATGCTTGTTTATTGTCTATTTCTTCGATTATGTCTGACAAAAATGTGGCATCTGATTGTTCAATTTTGTATTTGGTAAAAATGTAGCACAACTGTAATTTTTCTGTAGCCTCCATAATTGTATATCATTTGAGAAGAGTAAAGTTAAAGAATAAAAGAAAGTAAGCTGAAAGAGAAACGAAAGCCACTAGTCCTAAAATAGTATTTTTTTATTTAGTATTAAACTATCCAAACCATTCATTCAATAAACGGCATTAACGCCTCCGCTATTATCCGGTCGTTGCTAAGCCTTGGTACTTTGTTTTGGCCGCCTAGCTTGCCAATGCTTTTCATGTAATCAATAAATCCATTTTTTTTGATGGGTGTAATTTTTAAACGTTGTAAAATATTACCGGCAATCAGGTCGTCGTAATACACATTTTTTTGGCGAAGGTTATCATCTACTTTTAGTAAAAAGGCGGACATATCTGCTGGGTAATTTTCAAATTCTATAAACCATTCGTGGCAGCTCTGCCCTTTAGTTTGTATTATGTATGGTGCTACGCTAAATTCTACTATTTGTACATTTTGTTCTTTTGCAGCTTTTAGCAAAGCATACTCCACCTCCTCGCCTATTACATGTTCGCCAAAGGCGCTTATAAAATGCTTGGTTCGGCCACTTACAATTAGCCGATAAGGGTTCGTAGTCAAAAACTTAACCGTATCGCCCAGGTTATAAGCCCAAATGCCTGCATTGCTAGTAATAATCATGGCGTAATTTTCGCCCACTTGCACATCTTTAAGGCTTAGCCGTTTGGGCTTTTTGCTAAAAATTTCTCCTGCTGGCACAAATTCAAAAAAGATGCCACTATTTGTATTGAGCAATAAGCCTTCGTTCTTTTGCGAATCCTGAAAGGCGAAAAAGCCTTCGGATGCAGGAAAAAGTTCGATACAATCAATGGTTTTACCTATGCTTTCGAATAGCTTGGCTTTATATGGTTCA
This sequence comes from Chitinophagaceae bacterium, assembly GCA_043760535.1. Lineage (GTDB taxonomy): Bacteria > Bacteroidota > Bacteroidia > Chitinophagales > Chitinophagaceae > JAZKFT01. The sequence goes on along the minus strand of JAYUOV010000327.1, from coordinate 18,310 downwards.
AAGTTTACGCCGCCTTGTACCATTACACTAAAATTGGGGAACAGGTCTTTTATCTTTTTACCACTCCGTTCGGTAAGCCTGTCAAAGTACATCTGCATCCACGGCGGTATGCCACTGATCAGCGTCATGTTTTGGGCAATGGTTTCGTCTACTATTTTATCCAGTTTGGTTTCCCAATCTTCTATGCAATTGGTTTCGTAAGCTGGTAGCTGATTGGTGCGTAAATACCTAGGTACATGGTGATTTACAATACCGCTTAGCCGGCCCGTGGGTATGCCCCCTACCCTTTCTAGCACCGGGCTGCCACTAAGAAAAATAAGTTTGCCGCTAGCAAAATCCAGATTGCCGGTTTCGCTCATATAACAGAGCAAAGCATTACGGGCAGTATTAATGTGGTTAGGTATAGAATCTTTGGTAATAGGTATATATTTTACCCCACTTGTAGTGCCACTTGTTTTGGCTAAATAGATAGGCTGTCCTTTCCAGAGTACATTGTGTTTGCCCTCTTTTATCCGTGCTATGTAATGCTTTATTTGTTCGTAATCCCTTATGGGCACTGCGTTAGCAAAATCTTCGTAGCTATTTATAGCATCAAAACCATGCTCTTTACCAAATTCGGTAACACGCCCGATTTTAATCAATTGTTTAAAAATAGTTTCTTGATCTTCAAGCGCAGTAAGCATGCCCTTCTTAATCTGTTTATGTATGTATGAGGCGAAAGGTTTTGCCAGCAGTGTTTTAATATTCATTAGTAGCAAGCATAAATTTAAATAACAAATTTAGCGGGTTTGGCTTAGGTAGTTGGTGTTAAAAATGGTTTTGTTTTTAACGGTGCTGGTCAGTAGTCAATTGGCTAATAAGTCATTTTTTTTATACCGTGAAAATTGAAAAATTGAGACCTACTTTTGCTCCAAAATATGCACCATGACAGATGCTGAACTGATAGCAGATATTATAAGCCGGTTAAAAGCCAAAGAAGAAATAAAATACATAAAAGCCGATGCCATAACCAAAGGCTTTACCAGCCATCAGTTTGAAAAAGCTTACGAAGAAGCTCAGTTACAAAGCCAAATACAAGCTGATAAAGACCCAACTATTCGACTTTTCCTCGGCCCTGCCCTACTAATTATTGCAGGCGTTACATTTTACACCAATTACCATGGACGATTTTGGGGGGTATCTACCGTAATAGGTTTGGCGGTTTTATTTTATGGGCTAAAGATGGTGCTAAGTTTGGTGAAGCAGTGGCAAAGTAAATGAGGCAACTTACTTACACACAGGATTTATGAGGGGCAACGCCAAACGCTTGAGTTAGAGCATTGGTGTTTCTTATAACAACCCTTTTTAAAACCAAGGTAACAAAGTATCCACAAAATGGCTTTAACCATTAAAGCATTAGATGAATCTTTATTCTAGAATTGGATAACAACGGTTAAAGGGATTCTATAAAAAGAAAATCACTTTATTGTATAAATGCCTCCCTGCAATAGAAGTAGGTAAATACATTATTGCATCACAAATAATTTCATCCCCGCTCTTACTTTTAATAAACCAGAGATAATGGCCAAATAAATATAGTCACTATGTTTATTTGACTAAAATACCCTTTACAGAGTAAATGTGATGCCCCACCTTTAATGCAGCTAATTTGTTTTTTTAAGTGCTGTAGAATGCCATATCGATTATTTAAGCCACAAAAAAGGACTGAATCCTACGAATTATAATCAACAATAAGCAGGTAATTACTCAAGTGCTGTAAACACTCCGTAGCAATATGTATTTTTTGCCGTATTATCTCGGTTGGGTAGCCCTTCTTTACGGACCAAAACTTAGCATTGTTTAGGGTTTACCAATTCTGTTAAATTTCATTGAAACAAAAAATTTTCTATACACAGGCTTCGGATTTACAGTAAAGAAGCAAGAATACAAAAGGTATTTTTTGGTTGAGATGCTTTTGTATGTGACATCAAAAAACGAATTATCCAAAAAAAATTACTTCTTAGCCTTAATAAACCTTTTGATTGGCAAGAGCTTTTCTATAACCGCCCATCTAAAACTCATTGGTATGCCTATTAAATCTAAAATGTTACGGTATTTATACGGAGATTTTGGTTTTACCTTCCGGTGCTGCCTATGATTTTTAAATAGTTCATAATAAGCTACCGAAGTTTTTTGGATATCGTAATTTGTTTGAGCATGTCGTATTGCACTTATACTCATTACTTCCAGCAAATGTCTATTGCTGTTTAGTTCTGAAATTGTGGCAGCAAAACCTAAATCACTACCTACAGGCAATACGTAACCTACATCATTAGGAACAACTTTAATAATGCCTTTATTAAATTCTGATATTATAGGAACTAATCCACAACTCATGGTCTCTAATAAAGCTACCGGCACACCATCCAGTCTTGATGGTAAAATAAAAATGTCGTGTTGACATATGTGATTAAAAAGTTCGTTGTTATCGTCAACCCTATAAGACACAAAATTGTTTCTCTCGGCGATTTTAATATTAACTCTGTCTTTTTCCGGCCCGTCGCCTATCAAAGTCCATTCTACTAAGACATTGGTTTCTTTGAGTATTCGATCAATTTCAAACAGGTCATCGATTCCCTTCTTAATATCAAACCTTGCGAGGAAAAGAATTTTTAGTGGTTTTGCATAGTTAATCAGTCGCCTTTGTTTACTTAGCTTTATACCATAAGGAAGAAAAAAAATATCCTCTTTTCTTTCTGGCATATTTTCTACAAGCTCATCGTAAATAGCATTATTGTGAGCTATAAACACATCAATAATGTATTTTGATTTGTATGAATATGATAAATAATCATTATCGTGTGCTATGTAGAAAACTGTTTTATTTGGCTTTCGAAATATATCTAATGTACGTATTTCAGTTTGGAAAGCAGTTATAATAAGGCCATCTCTGTTACTAATCAAACTACTTAACCGTTTACTGTAATTATATACAATTTCTCGATTAGAATAAGAAAAAACATTATGACGAGATACATCCCATTTCATAAACCTTTTAGTTCTGTTTGATTCCTTAGCATCTATCAAAATAGTGTATTTATCAAAATAATTTTCTGTATCACCAAGCAACAAATTATAATTAAAGCTCTGTACACCCCCTAAAAGATTTTGAGAAAAAACTATCAGTTCTTCTTTTTTGGTATTGTTGTTAACCATTTAGCTACATTGATTATGCTTTCTTCAAAAGAGCAGGTTGGGATAAAACCCAACAATTTGAGTTTGGTTATATCCGCCTTCCAGTTTTTGGGATCACCTGTTTTGGTAATATTATTAAAATGTAAATTACAACTATGCTCAAAATTGGAGAAAAATAATTCTAAAGCATTCTTAATTGTCGTTTCTATACCATTCGCCACGTTTATTACACCACCATCAAAATCAGCATTTAAAATTACCACTTCAATGGCTTTACAGATATCTGCAATATAAATAAAATCACTGCTCTCTGAACCATCTCCGAAAAGAGTAACAGCACTGTTATCTGACAGATATTTATTGTACGCGTCCCAAAATATTTGTTTTTTTAGCCCTTCTCCATAAACCGAAAATATACGTAAACTAATACTCTGTATTTGGTGCAATTTAAAATACTCCATGCAAAGATTTTCTGCAAAGTACTTGTGCCAACCATAAGGTGACACTGGGACTATTGGATGGCTTTCATTTATGGGTAAGTAGTATGGGTTGCCGTATACAGCTGCACTGCTCAGGTGAATAAATTTGCAAAGAGGACAATTAACCCGTATTTCTTCAAGCAGTTTACCTACGTTATAAACGTTCATTTCGTAATCTAAAAACGGTTTTTCTACAGAAAGTGCTACATTACCATTACCTCCAGCGAAAATGCAAAAATTAAATTTTTTACTACCAAATATGAATGAATAGCTGGAATTTTTGGTATCAACATGGTAATAAGTGTTGCATGAACTTTTTACTGATAAAATATCTGCACCATTTACACTAAAACCTTTGGCTGTGAAATATTTTACCAAATGGCCTCCAATGAAGCCTTCAGAACCAATTATTAATAATTCTGTCATTTTTTTTATTTAAATTTTCAGAGAAATGATTAAGTGAATCCAGCTTATAAATAAACAATCCCAATCAAAATTTTAAATATTACAAACTACACAACACTTTAATTAATCTCTGCTTAGTTTATTCGCTTTGGTAAGTGATGAAATAATTGCTTGTGCATCTAATTTTTCCAATGAATTGGACCGGGTATTTATTACGGATAAGTTATTGATGGAACTTACTTTTTCCCAACCACGTAAAAATTCTCTTTTTGAATCCCTTGCCTCAGTAAAACTTGCAAAGTTATATCCCTCCTCAGGTGTACGAGTAGATATTGGCAGATATTGCAAATAATCTTTACGGATAAAATAAGCATTGTTTCCGGCACTATTGCAACCAATAAAGCCATAGCCCTTTTCTTCAGCCAAATCATAAGCTGAAAGCAGAGATGTGCCATAAAAGTTAAAAGGAGTTGTTGTACCTCTAACAAATTTATCCTCGTAGGGTATGGAATATGCATGTTCAAAACCAAAAAGACTATTATACTCTATAACAACAATTATAGGGTTTATAGTGGTAATTTCTTTCCAGACCCAATAATCGTTACCATCAATATCAATGCTAAGCAGACCTACATCTTTTTTAAACTTGGTTGTTAATATTAATTCATTAATATTTTTTTTTGTTATAAAAGCACAAATAGTCTGTAAATCAAAAAAAGACGCTATGGTTTCTGAATTAACAAGCTGAATGTTTTTTTCATCCCCATCTATTATCAAACCTGACCAATAATTATTTACAAGTAAAAACCTAGAATTGGCCTCTCTATAATTTTCAACACCAAATTCAATAAAAGTTTTATTGGGTAGGGGGAGTTTGTTGATTAACCACTGTATAATACCATCATCTCCAAATTGAGAAAAAACTCTAAATTCTACTTCGGAAAAAGATTTAATCTCACCTTTCAGACTATTAAAATGAGATTGTAACTGCCCAATATTAACTTTTACACTTTTGTAGTCTTTTTTTTCTGCTATATCTATCATATCCAAATTAATCTGATTAGAAAAGCTTTTTTTAAAATAACTGTAAATTTTTTTTAGCATATTTTATTTTTTAGAGATTTAATTATATTTTTTTTTGGCGACTATTTAAAATGAATTTTTCAATATTATTATTGGGCTTACGTGAAAATAAAATATTATGATTTTCAATTTTACTTTAATCGTTTAACAGTTTAAATAGTTTTTCCTCTTTAACATTGTTAATTGGGCGTTCATTACCTATAGCGTTACTCTTTAAATTTCGATATATAGGCCTCATTAGAAGATTTTTAGCAAAATTTTCTACTAGGTCTGTTCATAATTCAATCTTCGGTAATTTATATTTAATTTATTCGAAATAATTCTTTTGCCTAATTGTTATTTGACTTTTACTTCATATTTATTTGTAAGCTTTCATGGCAATTTTTTTTCAACGAAACTTGAATAGTTAATATAACAATCGCTTTTCTATATTTTCGAAAATAGCCATAAACCTTGCGCACCATTCGTCGTAAGTAGTAAATGGTGGTGGCTTTAGGTAATCATCTAAATGCGCTTTTTGAAAAGCAGGTAGGTCTGCTATGGCTTTATCAAAAGCATTCGTCCATGATTCTAAAAAATTGGGTTCGCTAATGCCAATGCCGTGTTCGCCTTCTTTAAAAAAATCTACTGCCCCTCCTGCAAAAGTGCTGATTCCTAGGCATCCACAACTGATAGCTTCGGCTACCGCAAGGCCATAACCTTCGTTTCGCATCGGCGAAAAGATAAAAACATCCGAAGCTTGGTACCAAATAGGTAATTCTTTATTAGGTATTTTACCATGAAAAATAACACCGGGTATAAGCTCCTCCCTTTGTACTCCAACTATATGTAGTACTGCATTTTTTTTATCATTATAAAAAAGCTTCCATGCCTCCAATATTACCTGTAAGCCTTTTACTGGCTTATCGTGGCTCACCCAAATAAATTGTGTGGCTTCCACAAATTTCATTTGCTTTCGTAAAGCCAATCTTTCCTTATGTGGTAATGGCTTAAAAATGGTATGGTTAATGGGATTGTGCATTACATGAACCGGATATGACATTTCCGGATAACGGTGAAAATCGTATAAGTAAGAATTTTTACTGAGCAATATCAACTCAGAAATACCCTTTGAAAATTTCATGTATTCGGGGGCAGAAAAATAATAACTAAAACCACATTGATAAAAAACCAACTTCACTTTTTTATCAAGCCCACTTTCTAGTAAAAACTGAAGCACAACATTTTTTAGCTTTATAGAATCTACTACACATAAAATAACGTGACTATGTATGGCTGCAATGCCTGCTAATGCCTTTTCGTATTCCAAAAAGCGTTTGCTCTTAAAAAATTTATTAGATAATCGACCCCTTTCTTTACACAATATTCTTTGAGTATGATTCGATTGAAAAGGCTTTTCTGTATTCCCACAAATAAGATAATCCAATGTATTATCTGGAAATTGCTGTGTAAGGTATTCTAGCCGCTGCGGCCACGATACAAAGCCATTGTTAGGAATACCAAATTCAGTAAGCAGCACTTTAGCAACGGTTCCTTTCATTAAATTCCTCTTTTTTATAAATGTGCTGCAAAGTTAGCGCTTGGCAGACTTAATTAAAAATTCAGTTGAACTACTGATGATTTGCTGAAAGCGACTACACCATTCATCGTAGCTTAAAAATTGGGCATGGCGTTGTTTTCTTGCAATAGTCTGTTGGGTAAAATATTGTTCAATTGCTTCAATCCACGCACCTGTTTGGTTCGGATTACTGACTAAAATGCCGTTATCGTTATTAAAAAACTCATCTACTCCACCTACATCCGATGCTATACAGAAACAACCACAACTCATAGCTTCTGCAAGGCTTAATCCAAAGCCCTCCTGACACAGGGATGAGAATAAAAAAACATCGGCTGCTTGGTAATATTTTGCCAGTTCTGCATTTGGTAATTTCCCTTCAAAACGCAAGCCAGCAAGGCTAAAATCCCTTTTTGCTCCAGCTACAATCAATTTAGAACCTGGATGCTTTGCAGCAATTGCCGGCCACATATTGAGTATAATATCAAGCCCTTTTTTGGGGCGGTCGTGGGCTACCCATAAAAACATTTTTTCTTGTGGTTTTACACCTAATGCAGTTCGCTTAGCCTCCTTTTCTACGGCAGATAATTGGTAGAAAATATCTTGCCTAACAGGGTTGTGCAGCACATGAATTAAAAATGGATATTCATGGTATTTATTACGCTCGTATTCGTAAGATTTTTGGGTAAGCAGTACTATTTCGTGTAACCCTTTTCTAAAATGCTTGTACTCATCTCTGGTAAATTCGTACGAAAAGCCACATTGGATAAAGATAACACGGCACTTATTTTGCCAGCCATTTTTTTGAATAGTTTCTGTAACAATATTTTTTAGCTTGAAATTATCCATTATTACAATTACCGAAAAATCATTTTTGCTAATAATTTTTTTTAATGCCTTAGTGTAGGATTGGAATTTAAATGGGTAATACCATTGGCGATTAATCTCCCATTTTAAGGAAGGGCAAATAATACGCTGGGTTTTTTCGGATTTAAATGGAATATTGGACGGCTCGCAAAGTAGGTAGTCAATTTTATTACCACTGTAGTTGCAGAGCAGGTATTCCAAAATCTGAGTCCAGGATCCCATTAGGTTACTGGGCAGCCCAATAGATGAGATAAGTATGTGAGCAACTTGATTTTCAGACAAATCAGTTTTCATTTTCGGTTGAAAATTAAGAAGATGTGGTAAAACTGCATATTGAAAAACGAACTAATTATGTGCTTTTAAAAACCATAAACCAATATGCATTATGAACAATACAGGGTCTTTTAGCAAAATCAATGCAGTTCTTTTTATGACACCACCCTGTTTAAAAACAGCACCATAACAATATCTATAAATATCAGCACAACCATGCAGTTTCTTACTTTTTTAAATATCGATTGGTATTTGACTTCGTTACGGTCTTTTTTCTTTAAAAACCTAATTCCTTTCGTTAACGTAGGATTTAATACAAAGAAAATAATGGATAAAATAACTAAAATTGCAATTAGTGTAATTACTTTCCAATAAACCCTATTGAACTTAAAATCATTAAAATCATCACGGTAATAATGCTTTATTGCAATAACAATCCAACTAATATACAATACCAGAAAAAGGAAAAAAATAATCAATTTTAAAATCTTAAAAAGCCTTACCCTAGCCTTTACACTAGACTGGAAATAATTATAGCCTATTAAATACAATGCTTTAATAATTAGCAAAAAGTAAAAAATATGATAACCGGCTACATCGGCACTGGAAAGGTCAATAGGAATCATTCTAAATTTTTAAATTATATAACGGTTTCGAGAGTAATAGGTGTTATATTCTACCAAAAAAACTAGAAGGTAATCCATTACTTTTCAAATTAATGTAATAATCAAAATGGGGTTCAAGCAAGAATCAAAAAATAGTTTTTGAGATTTTTTTGTAATTAACCATAATGATTCAACATAAAAACATTGAGGAGCTTCTTTTTAAGAAACTGGTTAATTTTATAATACAGCCATTTACAAAATGCTGAGAATTTAACCTTTAAAAGCGGCACAGAGATGTGTTTTTTGATGATTGAAAAAAAAACTTTTGCCTGTGGATCTGCAAGCAGATTAGCCCTGTAAATAAAATTTACAAGGTAGAGGCTACGTTCGTTAAATTTTTTTTCCGTAATAAACTGCTGTTCTTTTGCCCATTTAAAAATCTGGTACAGTTCATTTATTTTTGAAAAGAACAATTCAGGATTATTAGTAGTATTAGCTGAATGACGACGCCAATAATGCAAATATCTGGCACTTTCGTATACCTTACCCTTAGAAGCTACCACAATCCAGAATTTCCAATCGCCAGACGAACGGTAAGCCGAAATATCCGGCATTTGGGCAATTATATCTTTGCGAAATAATGCACAACCGGCTGTAGCTATACCATGGCTATTAATAATTCGTTTTGCTATAAAATCTGCTCCCATGTGCAGTACATTGCCAGCGGAGATGCTGCTTGTGTAGTTGATGGTATTATTATCGTAAACAGTGAGCGTTTGGCAAAAAGCCAAGGTGATGTCTGGGTCCTTTTTGGTGCCTTCGTACAAATGTTCCAGCAAAGAGGGTTCACTCCAATCATCACTTTCAGCAATTAGTATCCACTCGCCTTTTGCCAAAGCAATTCCCTTCATCCACTGTTTAAAAACAGAACCACTATTTTCTTTGTTATAAATAATTGTAGAGATTTTGGAATCGGTTCTATACTTTTCGATTACTTCTCTACTACTGTCTGTAGAGCAGTCATCCAATACAATAACTTCAATATCAGTAAAAGTTTGATTGAGAATGGTGTTAATCCTTAAGTCTAGAAAAGGTGCATGGTTGTAATTAGGAATTATAACAGAAATCATTCATCGAAGTATTGTAAATGGTGCAATTTAAAAGAAATATGGTTACCCACATTTTTTAGTTGACATTAATTTAAAACAAAAGCCTGAGTAGATCTTTTAGGTTAAAATAGTGATACTTTTTTTGATTAAAAATAGACTTTAGAACTAGTTTTTTCTTTTCTATAAAACCGAGAGATTTACAATAACGCCTTTTAATCACTTCCAAATGAATGTTAAGAGTATTTGCAAGGTTCACTATTCGGCTTACGTCTTGGCCTCTTATGGCGAAATGCTGCATGTACAAACGACAACGCAAAAGGCCATTGGCCACAAACGGCACTGCAACTGCAGTAGGCAAGCCGTCGTATTGGTTGTTCCAAATGGCTTCTTTAAAACTGGCTTCATCATTATCTAAACGATGTACAGAAAACCCGGTTTGCTGACTGCTATGCACCCGATAGTGAATTAGTTTTTCATCTAAAAAGTACAACTGGTTTTTAGCAGCAATTTGCAGTGCTATCCAGTAATCATGCCAATGGGGAACAGGGCAAAAGAATGGGAAGATGAACTGCTTTGCTTCTCTTCTGATACAAAAAGCTGCCCCGGTTACAAAATTATTGAGCTTTAAAAGCATTTCCAGCAAGTTGCCGTTATTGGCCTGCAGTTGTAATTCAGATGAAAAACTAAGAGCGCCCCAAATGGTTTTTTTCATATTGAGGCCCTCTTTGCCTAAAAAATAGCCGTTAGTAAAAAGGCCAAGGGCATTAGGTTGGGATAAAAAGAAAGCAACAGTGGTTTGTACTTTGTTTTCAACCCATCTATCATCCTGGTCGCATAAAAAAATGATATCGCCGGTGCAAAGCTGTATAGCCTGTTCAAAATTTTTACGTGCCCTGAGCGGTGTTTTATTTTGTACCAAAGAAATAATGCCGGGATGCAGGTGCTGAAACTGTAGAATGATGCTGATTGTAGTATCATAAGACTTGTCGTCGCAGATGATTATTTCAGTTACCGCAACTGTTTGTTTAAAAATAGATTCTAGCTGTTCTGCTATGTATTTTTCGCCATTCCAGGTACATAAGGCAACAGAAATCTTCATGTTTTTAATTCTGATTGTTTATTTAGAGTGGAAAAGAATGGAAAAGCATTGATAAATTAGAAGCTGGCATTATTTTTTTTATGTAGTAATTGCTGGTAAAATCCATGCCGGACTTTACCCGCCGCAGCCTCGGTATAATTTTCCTTTGCTGTTATAAAAGATGCTTCTAAAAGCGCTTTTCCTTTTTCAATGTTCGTAGAAAGTAGCGATACAGCGTCGGCAAAGCTTTGCGGATCGTTACGCATTAAAATACGCTCATCGTCATTGGCCACAATACCTGCACAGCCCAAAGAAGTAGCCACAACAGGGATACCAAAGGCCATGGCCTGTATTATTTTGGCCCTGATGCCACCGCCGCCAAGCCTTATTGGCACTATCATGATACTGTTGGTCATCAGTGCCGAAAGATCATTTACAAAACCTGTAAAAACAATGTTGTTATAGCTGGCAAGTGACACCTTAAAAGCTTCACTCCAGGTTCCGGTTATGTACAATTGTAGTGTTGTATTTTTTACAAGTGGCAATATTTCTTTCACATACCATTCCACAGCATCTTTATTGGGGTAATGGCTTTCGGAACCAACGAAAATAAGCTTTTCGGGTCTCCAGTTTTGCTGTACACCCGGCTGGGTAAAATAGCTATCGGGTACTGCATAAGGTGATGTATAAATGGCATTACCTGGTAATTGCCCGCCTATCCGCTGCCGGTCGCTTCCATTTAGCGTAAAAATGGCATCGTAACGCCTCAGAAAATCCAGTTCGATATTTTTTGCACAGTTTACCAGATAGGTATTACTAAAATCCCCTCCTCCGTTTACAGAAATAAAATCCTCCATTATCGAGTACAGCGATTCTATTTCTACATAAACAGTGATGGTATTTTTGGGGATAAAATTAATTGCAGCAATATTGGTTGAATATTCTACCTGCACTATATCGAACGAATTTTCGGTAAACAATTGTTCGCATTTGGAGAGGAAATTAGGACTCAGCAAAAAGATATTGGTAATTTTTCTACGCAGGTTAAAAAATATGTGTTCCTGTGCTGCAATGGCTTCTCTAGCAATGTTTTTGTTATAAAAATCACGGATGCCTTTCTTTACTTTTTCTTTGAATCCAAGCTGTTTAATATAGCTCACCACCTCTATTTTCACATCAGGCCATAATGCCCGGATATGAGCCACATTATCCAAATCAGTTTGGCTGTAAACACTCACCAACAAGGTAATATCATAGTGCCTGCGCAGATAATTTACCGATGTATATACGTACATTTTACCGCCATCGGCCACCGGCCATGGAATGCAAAAAGTAATGATTAAGATGGTTTGCTTTTTATTCATTAATAGGAAATAGGCGTATTTTTTAAGAAAGCAGATTTTTAAAAATGTAACAACCAGCCGCTTATTGGCTAACTATTGTATTTGTTGCAACAGCTTTCCAACTATCTTTTGCTATAATGTAGCCATAATTAGAGCCTTCGGCAAATGCCAGATCGGAGCCGCCGTCGTAAATTTTTATTTCACAAACATCCTCTACCCAATCGTAAATCACCAGGCCTTTATGCCCGTGCAATGCTACCAAAAAGGAGTAATCATTTGGGGCAATAGTGTTCGCTTCTATTTCATAATCCAGCAGCATTTCATTGGTGGCCGGGTTATAAAATTCTTTCAAAAATTTATTAATGGTAAATACCCGGCGCTTATCCGATGTAAGTAATACAAAACCAATATTCTGGATCGGATCAAACTTATTTACTCCAATCCTAACCCTAATATGTATAGCTGTATCATGAGAAAAACTGGTTTGAGGTTCGCCGGTGGCATTGCAGCTAAAAATTTCTTTTACATAAATATCTGCATGGCTTTTAACTTTGCTAACTAACTGATTTTTAGATTGGTTGTAATACCTTTCTACAACAGAAGCGGTATTGCCATATTCCTCTATTTGCCCCTGGTTTAATAAAATACAATCCTGGCATAATTGCAATATGGTACCCATATTATGGCTTACAAAAAGCACAGTACGGCCTTCGTTGGTACTAACATCCTGCATTTTACCCAGGCATTTTTTCTGAAATTCAGCATCGCCTACGGCCAGCACTTCATCTACTATTAAAATATCTGGCTCCAAGTGGGCTGCTACTGCAAAGGCAAGCCTTACATACATACCACTGCTGTATCGCTTTACAGGCGTATCCACATATTTTTGTACCCCGCTAAAATCTACTATTTCATCAAACTTTTTTTTAACCTCAGCCTTGCTCATACCTAATATGGTACCATTAAGGTAAATGTTTTCACGGCCGGTAAGTTCCGGGCTAAAGCCGGTACCAACTTCTAGCAGGCTGGCCACCCTGCCCTTAATTTTAATATTGCCAATGGTAGGTGTAGTGGTTCGGCTAAGTATTTTTAGCAGGGTAGATTTACCAGCACCGTTACGGCCAATAATGCCAAGAATTTCACCTTTTTTTACTTCGAAATTGATATCCTTTAGTGCCCACACATAATCGTTTGTGCCATCAGCAGTGCGGTCGTTTATCGTTCCTATCTTTAAAAAAGGATCTTCTTTGCCCCTCAATTTTGCCCACCACCGGTTAAGATCGTGGCTGATAGTGCCTGTACCTACCTGCCCAAGCCGGTATTGTTTAGATATATTTTCGACCTTAATAACAGTGTTGGGCATGTAAGTATACTTGGTTTAAATAAATTAAAATACAGTGCATTATCTGTAAACACCTCAATAATTATACAAAAAAAAACCACAACGCAATTAGGTGAATACAGCCCATACAATTTTTACGAATATCTTAAAGCTATTGGTACTAAATGGAAGGGAAGATACATACCGAAACGATTTAAAAACGAGGTTTAGCCGCTGCATTCTTGTTACTCCTTCCTTTTTCAAACATAGCACATACTGCAGCACCGCACTACATTCTTTATTTTCTTTAATACTGTAGTGGTTAGGGTAATTTGCTTTTTCGCTAGTGGCACCCGCTGTAAACATGGGTAAATGCAGCCTGTACTTTTGGTGTATTTTTAAATTAGCAAGGTACCAACCCGATCCGGGCATTCCATCAGATAAATGTTCTACTACTATATTAAACAATACAAAGTTATTTTTTGTAAGTGCCACATGAAGTGAAAAATCCAAATCATAACCGTGAAAGGATGGCAACAGTTCCTGGTCGAATTTAGTTTGGTGCCAGGTGGTAGCAGTACAGGCTAAAAACATACCATCCAGAGTAATAACGTGTGCAATGAGTTCCCTATTGGGGTTTACATAAAGCTTGGCAGGTAGCATGTCCTGATGCTTATAATGTTGTATTACGTTTACCCTATCTGCCTCCTTTTCTCCTATTTGTATTTGGGGCCAGCCATGTACAATGTGAGATTTATAAATAGAACCTGCAAGCCCAAGTACACCTACTGTTGCATCTTTCAGTATATCACAAATAATTATACCCCAATCTGCTGTTTTAAAAATCAAATCCTCATGCATAAAGCATAAAAAATTAAACTTAGCCTGGGTTGCGCCCATGTTGTAAGTTTCACAAAGACCATACTTACCATTGGCATTTTCTATGCAAATAATTTCATACACTACCCCTACCGATTTTTTTATATTATCCTGAAGCTGAGCGTATAATTCCCTGTTTTGAGAGGATACAATAATTGATATCATTTAATAGTGCTTATTCGGGTACTTACCTCTTTAATGTGTAGCATTTTTGCTAAAAAAATATTAACTAGTATCTTCATAATTTATCCATTAAATCCTGATTGCCACATCTATTTTTCAAGCACAGCATAGAACTCAATACCGCCAACAGCTGTATGTTGTAGCCGATCTAATTTCAAAGAGATATAATCTAATTGGTTTAAATAACTAATGATTTCGGAAAATGATTTGGGAGTAAAATACCAGGCATGTACATCTATATATTCACCACTCTTGAAGGCTTTAACTGCTCCTTTTATTTTTTCAACATTGTTATTAAGATTGCCATGTTGGCCAATCCAATGTTCGGATGCATTGTTATGTGTAGTTAAAGCTGCATGCTCTATAACACTTTTAAGGGAATGTCGTTGCCTTTTTTCAACATTTGCATTTATTAATGTCAGCAATATTTGACTCCTTGTTAAAATGATCAAAACAATACCTTTTGTCTGGAATAATCATATAATACTTGCCGCCTTTATTGAGCAGTTTTGTTACCTTTTGTAAGTGATCAATAAAATCTAACTGGTGTTCTATAACATGACTACTTACAACTCCATCAAAAGTCTCTTGAATAATGGAAAGATCACCTGTTGAATCAACATAATCAATATAAGGCACTTTATCAATGTTGATATTTGGGTTTAATGTTAATGCCCGGCTCTGCAAGGCTTTTTGATCAATAATATCGAAGTATTTAATATTTGCGCCTCTGCACATCGGACTATAAAAAGGCCCAATTTCTAATATGGATATATTATTAGGAATGGTCTTTATGAAGTTGGCTTTTACATTTTTTTTTCTCGCCAATTTCACATACACCTTTTTAACGAAAGTTGGAAACGTCATAAACTATAAATTTGGTGTAAATGTAGCCACATGGTTATAGTAAGCCAAACTCATTTTATAAATCATGTAAACCGAAATAATAATAGCCAACCGGCATGTGCAGCACTAAAAAAAGAGATATGGCAAATGATATAAAACGGCGTATAGTTTGAGATAATTTCTTTGCTTAATTGCTAACCTTACTGCTCGTTTAAATACCTGCCATTTTACCTTAAACGCTAAGCTGTGATGACCATACGATATGTAATTCATGCACTTGTCAACGTAAAATAAATCGTTACTGCCATGCACGGCACTAAACCCACCCTCTGCATAATCGGTAATAATAGTATCTATATAGATATGTTTTATTTTTTTACTAAAAAACCACCTCATGTTATGATCCCAATCTGCAAGTGCCTTATACCTTAGGTTAAAATTACCAACCTTGTTGAACACACCACGGTTAAAAAAAATAGCCTGATGGCTAATATTCTGGTTAAATATTTTTTCGCTTGTATAGGCACTACCGTAAACGCCATTGAACGAGGTGCCAAAAACATTACCGTAAATAACATCGGCATCCGGATTTGCTTTTATCGCTTCCGATACTTCTTTAAGCACATTTATATTGTAAAATGTATCGTCGCTGCCTAAAAAATACAGCCACTCCCCTTTAGCCATTGCTATCCCTTTATTCATCGCATCATAAATGCCCTTATCCTTTTCGGTTATAAAACGAACGTTTGCACCGGTATTAGTAAAAGATTGTGCAATGCTGATAGTAGTATCGGTTGAAAGGCCATCTACAATAACCAGCTCGATATCTGCAAACGACTGCTTTAAAACACTCTCAATACAACTTTTTAGGGTTTTGGAAGAGTTATAGGTGGGTATGATGATAGAAAAAAAAGGAATGGTCATTATGTTTTAAAATATTAAAAAGCAGCACCGGTATTATTGAACACAATTATTTAAAGAGGATGAATAAAATTTTGGCATGTAGCTTTCTTACATTAAACCTATCTGATACCCATATTTATCAATATGGGGTTTCCAAAAAGCTGTCTCATATTTTTCCCAGGCATGGCAGCCAAATGGTGGCTTCCGCTTGTTAACCTCGTAAAGGTATTAAGGAAATTCTTCAAAACTAAATTGTAGTGCTTTTAAAGGCGATGCCTCGTAAAAGCCTCGCTTAATTATAGGTGTATAATGAGCCCAAAATAAGTCTTCGTATTAAGGGAAATCCTTAAAATATTGCTGCATATTATTTTTGATACCGAAACATTTAGCTACAACTTTAAGCCACCCCCTTGTATTGATACTAAATGTACCCAATAATTTTTGCCATATTAACTGCTTTGGCTTTAATACAAAGTTGACGGGTTGTAGCACAGATATAAAACTTTTGATTTTTCTTAATGAAAACCCACCGTTACTTGCACATTTAAAAAATACCTTATCGTTTTTTACCTCTACCCAAGGTGCTCCGATATATTCTTAACCATAAGCACACCATTTATCCTGTTCATTTTCAAAAACAAAAGAATCAAGTTGTGCTATTAGCATATAAGTAATCAACTTTAATGTAATACTTTAGGTTATGGATAGGAAATCAACTCATCAATTATTGAACTAAAAGAACTACCAAATGTAGTAACATCCGCCTGGTAGTCGTAATTGATACCCGAACCAGTTGTATTAGTACTAATTAACTGAATGAGAAGGGAAGCTAATTGAATCGGGTTGTTGGGATCAAAAAACACTTTATTTTGATAGTTTTGCAATTGTTCGAGATGAACCTCAAAATTTGAAGCAATGATACTTGCCCCAATCGATTTTGAATCTTCAATTACAGTGCTCCAGCCCTCAAATAATGACGGTTGAATAACTGCTAAAGATTTTTTTATTAAACTCAGCTGATCTTCACGGGAAATAAAACCTAAAAAGGAAACACAATCTTCTACATTATACTGTACCACCATTTCATTTAGTCTGTCATAAAAATCCGGGTCTCTATGGTCGTTTGGTTTTCCGGTAAATGCAACCATGAGATTGTGGCCTTGTGTTTTTAATTGGTGTAATGCTTGTAAAATTATTTTATGATTTTTATGAGCCCAAAACTGGTTGCTACAAATAAAAAACTTACTGGGCAACTGGTACTTTTCTACTACATCATAATTGAGACTAACAATGGGATGGGTTACAGCAAAAGGCAGTACGAAGCATTTTAATTTTTGATGAGGGTAAATAGTATTGAAGTTTTTTAAAGCAGAACGACTGCTAAAAACGATGTACTTGCAATTTTCTACAATCCAATTTTGCAGCTCCTTACGAGATGAAATGTCCGAATCTGTAAAAAATTGAGGTAGAAAATGCTCTTGGAAATCTGGTATCCAATAGAGTGACTTTACAGTATTTTTGTAAAAATGCACTTTTTGTGCAGGAAACATAACGTCGATATTATTATCTACTTTAATGTTAATAAGCTTACGTCCTGTAAATATTTTAGCCAATTTGTTTATTGCTCGTACGGGCAATAGCCTTACTAATCTTTTTGCATTTACCAGGTAGGGGTATTTTGTAATTTTTCGAAGTTTATTAAAATCTTCATGTTGGTTAATAAATACCTTTAAAATGGGTTTTCTGTTATCGGGCAACAGGTTTAGTGCCTTTACCAAATTTTCGATATAGTAAGTGCCGCCAATCCAATTTTCATTGTACTCATATATTAAACCAATGCTTCTTCTTGCAGCCATGCTATATATTTTTTTATTCCGTCGGCAATCTTCACTACCGGCTTAAAACCCAAGTTTTTAATTTTATTAATATCGGCACACCAGTATAAAGGATCACCCTCTCTACCCTGGCCAGAAAACGTGAGCGAACCAACAAAATTTAATTCAGCAGACACCAGATGGGCTATTTCTTTTACTGTTATACCAGTTCCGTTGGCCAAATTGTAAATACCTGCTCCAAAGTCGGCATTGTGCATAATACATTCAATTGCCAGTACAATATCCGAAACAAAAATAAAATCCCTCGTTTCGTTACCAGTTCCAAAAAGTTCAACCTTAGCGGATGATTTTATCTTATTACAAATATCC
>JAYUOV010000326.1:0-23638 GCA_043760535.1 Chitinophagaceae bacterium | reverse complement strand
TATACATTTTACCCACGGCGAAATCCGTTGGCCAAGTATGTAACCGACTAACCCAAACCAGAAATAATGAAACTTATTTACTAACCCACAGATTCAAGCGCCATAAACGCTACTTATCCACTTTTTAAGCCACGCTTTACTTACTCCCTGCCAACCCTTATTTTTGCTGCTATGGACTGGAATAATCTACTCACACATTGGCCGTTATTTATTTTTATCGGGTTTTGTATCATTACTGTAGTACAGTTATTTTATTACGGATATTTTTTTTTACGGCTTGCCTTTTATAAACAAGAAGCCAAAACACAATCTATAACACAGCCCGTTTCGGTAGTGGTGTGTGCCAGAGATGAGGCCAATAATCTAGAGCAAAACCTACCCGAAGTGCTGATGCAAGATTATCCCTACACCCACGAAGTAATTGTGGTAAACGATAATAGCCACGATGATACCAAGTACTTTTTGGAAGAGATGGAAAAAAATTTTCGAAAGTTAAAATCGGTTAATCTTACACAGGAAGCCATACATATACCGGGTAAAAAATTTCCGCTGAGTGTGGGTATAAAAACGGCGAAATATGAGGTGCTACTGCTTACAGATGCAGATTGTGTACCTGCCAGTAACCAATGGATAGCCAAGATGCAGGATGGCTATAGCGATGGCAAAGAAGTAGTGTTGGGTTATGGGGCTTTTCATAAAAAACCGGGGCTGCTGAATAAGCTAGTACGGTACGAAACCCTACATGCAGCACAGCAATACTTTAGTTATGCACTAGCAGGTATGCCTTACATGGGCGTGGGGCGTAATCTAAGTTACAAAAAGGATTTATTCTTTGCCAACAAGGGTTTTAGCAGTATGAACCATGTGCCAGGAGGCGATGACGACCTCTTTATAAACAAAGTAGCTACCGCAGCAAATACTAGCATTGTTCTGGATAAAGAGGCCTTTACATTAAGTGAAGCACCCAAAAGCTTCAGTAACTGGTGGCGGCAAAAAAGCAGGCATTACAGCACTTCAAGATTTTATAAAAAAAAGCACCAATTTTATTTGGGCTTGTATGCATTCAGCCATTTTTTATTTTACCCGCTTCTGGCAGCAAGTATTATTTTTTATTGCTGGTGGCTGGCACTTTCTGTATTTGGATTGCGGTTTATAACCCAAGCGATTGTAAATCATAAAACTATGAAAAAGCTGAATGAACAGGATTTGTTCCCCATTTTCTGGTTGCTGGATATTTGGCAATTTTTCTATTACCTGATATTTTCTGTAACATTAATAAAGAAACCGAGAAGCACCTGGAAGTAGATATTGGCCCATTGGTTGTTTTTCAATTACAAAGTATTCATTAACACACCTTTTGAGCCTTGATTGGGCCACATAAGCAAGCGTTTTTTTAATCCCGTAGCGTTAAAGCACTTCGCTCATTTTACTGAAACTATAAAACTAAGCCAGCCCTTGCTTTTTGTATCCTATTCTTCATCAAAAAATTAGCCAAGAAGGTGTATTAACAAATCAATGCTTCGTGCCCCATTGTCCCTTCTCTTTTTGTGGCAGAAAAAAAAACCTCCCATGGAAACCATTACAAAATATTTTGACGACTTTACGCCAAACCAACTGAAGCAATTTAGCCAACTGGAAAATTTATATACAGAGTGGAATGAAAAAATAAATGTAATCAGCCGCAAAGACATAGACAGCCTTTACCTGAAACATGTACTACATAGTCTTAGCATCGCTGCTATTTTCGATTTTCAAGCTGGTATGCAGGTGATTGATATTGGCTGTGGTGGAGGGTTTCCCGGCATTCCGCTGGCTATTTTTTTTCCGGAAGTACAATTTCACATGGTGGATAGCATTAACAAAAAACTAAACGTAGTAAGCGCCGTAGCCGAAGCACTTAGCCTAAAAAATGTAACGGTAGCGCATACGAGGGCGGAGGCTATCACTGGTCGTAAATTTGATGTAGGCATTAGCCGTGCCGTAGCGCCGCTAAAAGAATTGATGCATTGGAGTAAGCCCATTATTAACCGCAACGCCAATTTTAAAAGCCCAAATGCAGATGACCTAGTACCCCGTGGATTAATATGCCTGAAAGGAGGCGACCTTGCTCAAGAGATTTCCGACAGTAGCGTAAAGCCACTTGTATGGCCTATCAGCGATTTGTTTGAAGAAGATTTTTTCGACACAAAGTTTGTGCTGCAGGTGCGGTAACATACATTGCAAAAGTCAGTTCATCCGCTAACTTTGCCACAAAAAATGCTTGTATTATGAGTGAAATAACAAACCGGCCAGTAAGGGTTTTGGTAGCCAAAGTAGGCCTCGATGGCCACGACCGCGGGGCAAGGGTAATAGCCACCGCACTTAGGGATGCCGGTATGGAAGTGATTTATACCGGCCTTCGCCAAACGCCTGAAATGGTGGTGAATGCTGCATTGCAAGAAGATGTGGACGCCATCGGTATCAGTATTTTGAGTGGTGCCCACAATACCATTTTCCCAAAAGTGATAGCCTTAATGAAAGAAAAAGGGATGACAGATGTACTGCTTACCGGCGGTGGCATTATACCAGAAGACGACATGAAATCGCTAAACGAAATGGGTGTAGGCAAGCTGTTTCCGCCAGGCACTACTACTACAGATATTGCTGCGTATATAAAAAACTGGGTGAAAAAACATCGAAATTTTTAGTTATACTTACTGTAGCAATTGGCTTTAAAAGAACCTGAAAACTTCCAAAGATTTTCAGGTTTTTTTAAGTGTAAAATTTTCACCTCATCAGTTTTACAACCGAACGATACAAATACTTTTACAAATATTTTTTTTAATACATGTTCCTGGTTGCTTTTTGGGCACATACCATTTAAAAAATACAAAAATTAATTGAATCATACCCACAAAATACCCTATAACCTCAATAAGGTTTATTTTATTGATTGCCAGATTCAAAATGATGAATTTTAAAAAAAAAGTTTTAGATGAACTTAGAAAAACTTGAGGGCTTTTAAGGAAGGCAAGCATTTAAACCCTCAAATCGTTTTGGGGTAATCAGCTACTAAAAATGGCTATTCTTTTTAAAAAATTTACCTAGCCCAGCTATAATTGTTTTAATTTTTTAGTGCTGTTAAACTTAATGTAGCACGGCAGGTCTTTGGCACTGGTTATGGTTATAATAATAGCCATCATCCTTTTTTAAAAATCATTTTCTTTATTTTTAGATAAACTTCCTTTTTAAAACTGTTGTTTTATGAAAAAAATTTGCAGGTTTTCAGGTTTGGCTGTAATGCTTTCTGTGGCAGGATTGTTACTTTCTTCTTTTTTAATTAAAGAAAAAGAAGAAAAAAAGGCAGAAAAGCAAAAAGTAAAATTACCCTACAAACAGGCAGGTCTTACCGAAAGGCAAGCTGCTGCACATTTGCTAAGCCGCTTTACCTACGGAGCCTCGCCGAGCCAAGTAGATGAAGTAGTAAACATGGGATTAGAAAAATGGCTGCAACAGCAATTAAGTGGCACCCTGCCCGATGATTCGCTCAACGAAATACTCGCCGAATATGATGCTTTAAAAATGAGTAACAAGGAGGTAGTAACCAATTTTCCTAGGCAAGCTCAGGTATTAAGAATGGCCATACAAGAAGGTGCTATCAATAAAGATTCGGTAAATAAAGAAGATAAAAAGGAATACCGCGATGCGATTAAGGCCTATATGGATAAAAAAGGCTTCAGGCCCGAACAGGAATTATTCCGTCAGTTTATCAACCAAAAAATATTGCGGGCTGCTTATAGCCAAAACCAAATGCAGGAACTGCTTACCGATTTTTGGTTCAACCATTTTAATGTAAGTATTACTAAAAATGAATGTGCCCAGTTTATACCCGCTTACGAAAGAGACATCATACGACCTAATGTATTTGGTAAATTTGAAACAATACTGGTGGCTACTGCCAAAAGCCCTGCCATGCTTTTATACCTCGACAATTTTAGTAGTGCTGGCACTAACGATGAGATGAATATGCAGGCCAATGGCAAGTTTAAAAAGCAAATGGAAAACAGAATGGAAGCCCGCATGGACGAGGGAAATATGACCGATGATGAAAAAGCCAAAGCCATTAAGAAACTGCAAAACGCTAAAAAAGCACAGGGCCTTAACGAAAACTATGCCCGAGAAATAATGGAATTACACACCCTTGGTGTAGATGGCGGCTACACCCAAAGCGATGTAACCCAAGCTGCACGTGTACTTACTGGCTGGACAATTTTTCCCATTAGCGATTATGGACAACTAGGTGCTATGCAAAAAGTAATAGAACGAATTGGTGAAGACAAACTTATAAACCGTGGTTTTATACACGAAGGCGACTTTCTGTTTGCTGTAAACCGCCACGATACAAAAGAGAAAACCGTTTTGGGTAAAACATTTGCCGCGGGTGGCGGATACAGCGAAGGAGTGGAATTGCTTAATATGCTAGCCCATCATGCATCTACAGCAAAGTTTATTTCTAAAAAATTAGCAGCCCGTTTTGTAAGCGATACCCCGCCACAAAGCCTATTAGATAAAATGGCCAAAACATTTACTACAACAGATGGCGACATAACAGAACTGATACTCACTATGGTAACAGCACCCGAATTTTGGAGTAAAGATGCCCTACGGGAAAAAACAAAATCGCCTTTTGAATTTGCCATGAGTGCCTTACGCAGCCTAGATGCCGATATTAAAATACCCTTTCAGATAAACCAATGGATTACTAAAATGGGGCAGAAAATGTATTTCTACCAGGCGCCTACCGGATTTCCTGATAAAGGCCAATATTGGATTAACACCGGTTCGCTTCTAAACAGAATGAACTTTGGCCTAGCATTGGCCAGTAAAAAAATTCCCGGTGTAAGTTTCGATTTGGAAAAACTAAATAAAAACCGCGAACCCGAAAGTGCCGAAGCAGCATTGGCCACTTATGCCAAACTAATGCTACCCGAACGCAACCTCGATGAAACCATTAAGCGCCTTACACCTATGGTAAGCGACCCCAACTTTGGTAAAAAAGTAGCAGATGCCGCCAATAAAACTGCCCCCGTTACCGGCATAAGCATTAATGATAACAACGAGATGATGATGAACGACGGCGAGAAAGAAATGAAGACAAAGGAGAAAAAAGCAGGTGGTAAAAAATTTGCCAAAGGCAACAATACCATGGAAATACAATACGCCTTCGGCGATAATAAAATGCTGAATCAGGTGGTAGGAATTATTATTGGTTCGCCGGAGTTTCAGCGGAAATAGTTTTTTCGTCAACCGACAACAGTCAACCGTCAAGTGCTGTTGGTTTGATTTGGAACTTTTTAAAAAATGGAAAATATTCAGTCAACAGTGAACGGTCAACGGTCGAAAAATTATACATCCGAAATCATACATCAAAATATTATGAGAAGTAGAAGAGGATTTTCCGATCTGATAAAAGCCCAATAGAATTAATTCGTTTCAACGGAGTCCCGTAATGCTACGGGATTAAAACGTTCGCCAATGTAGCTGCTATGGAAAGATGGGCTGGGTTAATAAAAGAATTGGATTAACCAAATCGTAAATCCGAATTCGTAAATCGTAAATAAAAAATCATGAGCAGTAGAAGAGGATTTTTAAAGTCGGGTGGATTGGCCTTGTTTGGAATAGGTGTGGGGGGCGTACCAACTTTTATGGCACGTGCCGCTGGCAGCCCTAAAATAGAAAGCCCATACAAAAAGAAAAAGGTAATGGTGTGTATTTTTCAGCGTGGCGCTATGGATGGGCTAATGGCTGTAACGCCATTTACCGACACTTATTTGCAGGCTGCAAGGCCTACCCTTTTTATGACTGCCGCACAGAGCGGAAAAGGAACGCCGCTGATAGACCTTGATGGCCGTTTTGGCCTGCACCCGGCTATGAAAAATTTTGCACCATTGTATAAAGATGGCCGCCTTGCAATAGTGCATGGCATCGGCAGCCCCAATAGTACCCGCAGCCATTTTGATGCACAGGATTATATGGAAAGCGGCACACCCTTTAACAAAGGCACCGGCAGCGGATGGCTGAACCGTGCCGTAGGTTTACTGGGCCACGATGCCACACCATTTAGAGCTGTAAGCCTTACCAGCAGTATGCCTCGCAGCTTTTATGGCGATAACCCATCGGTATCCATAAGCAACCTTCAAGACTTTGCCATACAGATGCGTGGCAACCCAATGGGTGCTAATATGGCCGCCAAAAATTTTGAAGATCTGTACGACCAAACCAGCAATAGCCTGCTGAAAGAAACGGGTAAAGAAAGTTTTGATGCGGTAAAAATGTTGCAGAAAGCAGATGTAAAAAGTTACAGGCCGGCAGGTAGTGCCAGCTATCCCTCTACGCCGTTAGGTAATGCTTTAAAACAAATAGCCCAACTTATAAAAATGGATGTGGGCATGGAAGTAGCCTTTGCCGAAAGTGGTGGATGGGATACCCACTTTAACCAAGGAACGGAGCTGGGTATTTTTGCCCGTAACATAACCGATCTCAGCAATAGCATCACTGCTTTTTGGGCGGATATGGAAGGCTATCAGGACGATGTGACGCTGATGACGATGACCGAATTTGGCCGCACAGTAAAACAGAACGGCACCGGCGGAACCGATCATGGCCGTGGCAGTTGTATGTTTATTTTGGGTAATAATGTAAACGGCGGCAAAGTGCATGGCACAGTAAAACCACTCGCAGTAGAAAACCTTGAAGACGGCCGAGACCTTGCAGTTACTACGGACTTCCGAAGTGTGTTTAGCGAAGTAGCAGGCAAGCATTTAAAAATTAATGATGATAAAATTTTATTCCCAGATTGGAAAGGTGGGAAGATTGGTGTAATGGCTTAATGATTGGTTGATTGGTTAATCAGCAATATAGATTAACCAATTAACCAAACCACAGACTTGCTGTATTATCTTTTTCTAAATATACCTTTGTTTCGCAGCGATTATTTTCCTTCGCTGTTTTGTAAAACATAGCGATAGGTTTCCCTACTGTATAAGTGGGTGTTTTAGGCGGTCAAAGTTTTGAGACCTTATTTTTCATATTTGTTTAAAAACTCCTTAAAGTTTAGGCTGGCTAATGAAATTATTTTATTGCCGAATCGCTAACAAAATGCTGTTTATACCGGTATTAGATACTAGGATCCTAAAGTACTGAACTATATTTTTAGGGGTTCAACATACGATTATGGATTGGATTGAAGTACGGGGTAAAAGAAGGGGATTATGCCGTTTAAGAATAGAAAACTGACTGCAGGGTAAGTGGTTTTATTTTGGAGACACTACCATACCCGCCAGTGGGGCATATTAGGCGAGGCATCCAAGTAATTTTAAACAACCTACTCTGTAAGATTTCTTTTTTTTCAATACACTCATACTTGTTCAATTCAGTTTTTTTTAAAAAATTGACTACATCATCGTTCAACTATAACCGGGGTAGCCGGCTCTTGCCGAGCTGGGGTACACAGAAACCTTTCAAAATTCCGATTACTTGTAATCACCTCATTATGCCGTTTTTTGCTGTGCAAAAAAATGATGTTGTTGCCTCTAAGTTCTTTAGATGTTACTTCATCTTCTTCCTTGTGCAAGTAGGGTATATGCAGCGAATCGAGGGCTTTTAAAAAGTCGAGGCTTTTTTGTTTGGTGCCTCCATCCTCGGTGTAGATATTGATTAGTTTTAATTGCCTTTTTGCGTAGGCCAGGTAGTTTTCTATTTCACCGTAGAGGGCGTCAAAAAGTATTACCTTTTTAGAATCCATAAAACTATTTTGAGATGCAATTTTACTAATTACCTTATATGCGCCACTATGCCCAGCAAGGGTTATCGCAGCAACATCAGCTTTCCTTTTCACTACCTTTTTTTTATAAAGAAATTGAAATACATCAGCCGCTAGCAAAGAGAATTCGCCGGGCTTTTCCAACTTGCCGCCGTAACTATCCGGTGCATTTTTTGGCCCTTCGGGAAAAATAAAAATGGCGTTTTGATGGGCTGCATAAAATTGTTCCAGCAATTGAAACTGGGATAATGCACTATCTATACTATGGTTCCAGCCATGAAACCAAAAAATAAATTCATAATATTTTGACTTGTTAAAATAATCGGGCACAAAAATAAAAACTGAGCTGTCGCTATAATGTTCGGCAGCACTATATGTTTTGCCACCATACACCCGTGGCTGTACATTGCGTAAGCTATCGGGGAACATGCTGTGGTTGCTGGTAATCCGTTATACTTTCCCAGGTGGATATTGTTGAGCTTGGCTGTAAAAACCTAAACCAATAAGCAGCAGGCAACAAAATGTTTTTACCATTGTTTGTAATTGATTTATTAAACCTAAGTTTTTTTAGGGAAATTTGTGATTTCTGTTTGAACCCCAGCAGTAAGCAGGGCAAGCTGGTATTTGAGTGGATTTTGGGGATTAGAAGGAAAATAAAAGATAATTATAAAAGGAGAAGGAATGAGGCAGGTAATGCCTAACAGCGATTTGCTCTTGAACGGAGCGTCGCCAATGTTGCTAAATAGTAGTACCAATGCCTGGCTAATAATAAAAAAATAACCAATAAAACCATAATGGTTATTGACCAACAAATCAATTACCATTAAAAAAATACTATGCAACAATACTGTGAATCTGTAACCGAATATAAGCGCCTGAAAACCCGTGAAGTGAAGATTGGAGACCTGCTGCTGGGCAATGGCCACCCCATACGTGTGCAAACCATGACCACCACCGATACTATGGATACGATGGCTACCGTGGAGCAAACCATTCGCTGTATAGAAGCTGGTGCGGAGTTAGTGCGTATTACAGCACCTTCTAAAAAGGAAGCAGAAAACCTGCAACTGATAAAAGATGAACTACACCGCAGAGGCTACACCACACCATTAGTGGCCGATATTCATTTTACCCCAAACGCTGCTGAAATTGCGGCTCGGATTGTAGAAAAAGTAAGGGTAAACCCGGGCAACTATGTGGACAAGAAAAAATTTGAGCAAATAGAATATACCGATGCCGAATACCTGGAAGAAATAGAACGCATCACCGAGCGGTTTACGCCACTGGTATTGATTTGTAAAGAACATGGCACTGCCATGCGTATTGGCACCAACCACGGCAGCCTGAGCGACCGTATTATGAGCCGCTACGGCGATACGGCTATGGGCATGGTAGAAAGTGCCATGGAGTTTCTACGCATAGCAAGGGCGGCAGATTTCCACCAGATAATTCTCAGCATGAAGAGTAGTAACCCACAGGTAATGGTGCAGGCATACCGGCTGTTGGTAAACAAAATGATGGAAGAATTTGGTGAATGTTATCCATTGCACCTTGGCGTAACCGAAGCCGGCGATGGCGAAGATGGCCGTGTAAAAAGTGCTGCAGGCATCGGCACTTTGCTAGAAGATGGCATTGGCGATACCATCAGGGTTTCGCTAACAGAAGACCCGGAATTTGAGATACCGGTTTGTATGGATTTGGTAAAAAGATACAAGGTTCAAGGTTCAGGGTTCAAGGTTCAAGGTTCAAGTGGTGATGGGGAAGTGCCAAGTAGAAAGGCAAACATTCCTGCTGCTGAGAAACTGCCTTATTCGCCATTTGAATACAAACGAAGGGAAACTTTTGCAGTGGATAATATTGGTGGCAAGCAGGTGCCGGTGGTAATAGCAGACCTGAGCAAGATGGATATGATTACCACAACTTCTTTACAAAGTGTGGGCTATACGTATGACGAAAGCACCGACAAATGGAACATTAGCGACAGTGCTGCGGATTATATTTTTACAGGTAAAGCCGCCCTGGGCTTTGCTTTGCCGGGAACGCTGAAAGTAATTACATGGCCCAACTACTGGCAGGAAGCTAACGACACCTCCAAATATTTTCCCATTTATGACGGAGCCGGTTTTCTGAAAACAACATTGAAAAGCGATACAACCAACTTTGTAATGATTGATTGCTTTAGTGACGATACAAGCATTAACGATTATTCACAACTGGACGAATTGGCCAATAACCCAACCGTTGTTTTATGCCTTTCCTCTACGCACAAACATGCCATGCCAGCCGTACGCCGCATGTTTATGGAACTGATAAACCGCAATATTAAAAACCCAGTTGTGTTGATTACAGACAGCAACTGGCAAACACCCGACGAGCATTTAATTCATTATGCTACCGAAACAGGTGCTTTATTTTTAGATGGTTTTGGCGATGGCATTTGTTTGGGAATGACATCGGAAAGCTATAAGCAGTCAATGGTAAATAGTCAACAGTCAACCGCAGGTAGAAACTATGTGCGTAACACTACGATAGAGCAATTTATCAATTCCACGGCTTTTACCATATTACAGGCTACCCGTACCCGTATATCTAAAACGGAGTATATCAGTTGCCCAAGTTGTGGCCGTACTTTGTTTGAGTTACAGGAAACCACAGCCCGAATACGTGCCAGAACCAACCACCTTAAAGGCATTAAAATTGCTATTATGGGCTGCATTGTAAATGGCCCTGGCGAAATGGCCGATGCTGATTTTGGCTATGTAGGCAGCGGCATTGGCAAAATCACTTTGTACAAAGGCAAAGAAGTGGTGAAACGAAACGTGGACAGCAGCATTGCTGTGGATGAATTGATTAATTTGCTCAAAGAAAATGAGGCCTGGGTGGAGCCTGTATTGTAGGGACTACAATACAGATTCCCAAAAACATCGGTTTTCGGTTTGGAAATGTGCCTAAAATCGAAGCCCAAATGTTCAGTTCTGTAAAAAAGTTCAATCGAAGAACTGAAGGGCATCTCTAAAACCCTGTTTTCTTTGTTAGTCTCCCCTTTAAATCCCCTCCAAAGGAGGAAAAATGGAAGGTTATTAGAGATGCCCTGAACTTTAATGTAGCCCTTCAGCCACCATATTGCCAAACCAAAGTTCCCCGCTGTACTTTATTGTTCGCCAAGTTTGCGTTTTAGTTCTTCAAGTTGCTTAGCCATTTCGTGAAGAGCTTTCTCTTTTTTGTCAAGAGCTTTGTCTTTTTCGTCAAGAGCTTTTTTAGTATCACTAAGTTCTTTCAGCAACTCATTTTTCTGGTCTTCAAACATTGCATTTACGGTTCGCCAAGCTTCTTGTTCGGTTTCTATCAGTTTGCGTTCTTCAGGATTTGTTCCGCTGTGATGTAAAATATCGGTCAATATTTTCACGTCTTCCGTGTCGGTTGGGTGCGAAAATTGTTTGGTGATTCTTTTGTCGTCGGTAAAATAATTTTGCTCAAAAACGCTCAATAATTTATCCAATCTTGTTTGGTAGTTATCGGTAATTCTGTCCACCTGAACTATAAAACTATCGTGTGTCAATTTCTCTACAAAGTCAGATTTCTTTACGATTATGTTTTTGGTTACTAAGTCCTTGTAGTTTCTTTCAACTTTCAAACAAGCGGTTTCAATTTCGGGAAGCGTAAAACCCAAAATGTAAATTGTTGTAATTGGCAACACCGTTTTTTGGTTATTAACCTGGTCTTCTTTTTTGTATTGTTCGCCTAAATAATTGCGAAAACGCATCAAGTCAATTTGGTTTTTCGCTTTCTGAATTTCGATTAAAATCTTTTTTAATTCACCAGTTTCGGTTTTAATGGTTGCAATAAAATCAAGTCTGAACACTGCAAGGCCCGCCAGTTCGTCGGTGTAAGTAAATTCTTGCGGTTTTACTTCTACGCTTTCAATTTGTTGTTCCAAAAGCGTCCCAATGAAAAATTTCGCTACCCGCTCATTTTCCATCATTCGCTTAAAAACCGTGTCGTATATTGGGTTTGCTATAATCATTATATCATAATTTTTTATGCATATTTATAGTTGGCTAGGGGTAAAAAAGTGAGTGCCTATTTGCACACGGATGATACGGAAGGAACGGATATTTTAATCTGGTTTGCAGATAAATATTGATATTCAAATCACTATTTTACACCTTGAGCAGTATACATTCTTTTTTATCCGTTGGTTTTCTTTCGAATTTTCTGCGTGTCGGCGAATGGCAGGTAACAAACTAATAAAAGACTACGCCTGTGCGGTTGGGCCTCCGAAATTCATTGGCAATTCCACCTGTTCCAGATCCTGGATATTGCCGTGGCTATCTTCAAAACGGCCTACATTTTCTATCATGGCTTTCATAAAGCGTTTGGCGTGTTGGGGCGTCATAATAAGGCGGCTCTTTACTTTGCTTTTGGGTGTGCCAGGCATTACGTTTACAAAATCTATTACAAACTCTGCATGGCTGTGCGTAATAATTGCTAAGTTGGCGTATTGGCCTTCGGCCACTTCTTCAGTTATTTCAATGTTTAGCTGATTGCCCGGGTTATTGTTATTCTCACTCATAAAATAAATTTAAACGAAGGTAAAGGGATGGCACAAAAAAGCCGCTGAGAAAATCAGCGGCTCAATATTTATCATAAATAAATTATCTTTTTCTAACAAAAGCGAGGGTGTCAATAAATTGACGTAATGCACCTGCTGCGTTTCTGTAACCCCAACTTACAAACATGGTTTTAGTGGCGGGATCGTAACGACTATTGTAGCCTGCTACCACAAATTCTAGTGCTGTAGTATTACCAGGACCTGCACTAACTGTTACAGCGTTTGTAGCTGGGTTTACTGTGTAACTTACCGCAATACCACCAAACCTGTTTAAATCAGTAGGATTTCCAGGTGTCACGGAAAAAGGCTGACAATACTCGTTCCAAATTGTACAAAATTGATTTACTGAAGTTGCTCCAGATGTTTGAAGTTCAATCGTTTCCCCTGCTAAAAAAGGACCAGCAAAGGATGGGTGAAATTTAAACTCCCCTTTTAAGGAATAAACTCCATCGTATGCATTTAGCGTTCCTAATTCTATCAACATACGCGTTTCTTCATCATTACTGTTTACCTGTACACCTCCGCCTGTTACTTTTAGTATAGAAAAACCAAAACCATAAGTTTTAGAAAGATCAAGCTTTGAAGGATTTATTTCGAAGTGAAAAATGGCTTTACGTGCTCCTTTTACAATTACAACTTCGAAATTTTCAATTTTTAAAGCTGCCATGGGAACCGGTACTAAACTTGTGCCATTTAGTGTATTGTACTCCCCTATTGGATTTTCATCCTTTTGAACTGTTACTGTAATAGGCACTTTGGCAGCTTCCAGCGTATTGGTAAGTTTCACTTCGTAGTCGAAAGGAATCCACTTGTCTGCTATTTCTATATTCTCTTTAGCATAGCCTCCATAGTTATTAAAATTTACCAGCGGGGAACCCGTATAAACTACCCCTTTTTCAAGAATGGTTTCTTCTTTTTTACACCCTGCAAAAAGCACTGATGAAAGAAGCATAAAAGAAAAAATTCTATTGATCATAACATTCATTTTATTAGTTAAAAAGACTGTGTTTGTTAAACTATTTTTTGGAAGCGAAATGGATATTTATTTATCCCACCATACCGGCGTGTCGTGTGTATCGCCGCCAGTCATAGAAGCTACCTGTGCATTATAATTACTTACATTCAAAGTTGGCTCGTTTACTGGATAGGCATTGCGTACCGGTATTTTTTTACTATCGTTTAGTGCCGCTGCGGAAGGGGTAAGTACCGGGTAATTTGTTCTTCTCCACTCATTCCATCCCTCTATACCGTTGGGGTACAAAGCAACCCATTTCTGAATGGCAATGGCTTTTAATAAATCATTACCAGTAACGCCTACCACATTTACATTGTTACCTGCCAGGTATGTTGTAAGTTCTGATGCAGTATAAGTAGCCCCCCATTGATCCCAGTTGGCTTTTACGCCGTTGGTATATGATGTGGCAACATCCGATGCAGCACCTACCCAGCCTAAGGCATTGGCTTCGGCCACCGTTAGCCACATTTGCGAAGCGGTGAAAATATAACCCGGGGATGGTGCGTAGCTTACCAATGTTCTAATATTGGCATTTAATGTATAGCCAATAACTTTTGTTCCCATACGGCTGTAATCGTTACCGGCCGCAGTCCAGCCTATTAACTGATCACGGTTATAACCATAAGGAATGCCTTTGTATTGACCTTGGGAATTAGGTTGTGCAAATACTGCCAAGCGTTTATCATTATTACTATTTAACCAGTTTACAAATACATCGCTTACACCCCAGTCGTCACGTGTTTCGAAATTGGCGTTCCAATTGCTACGAAAATTAATGTCGTTTAAGTAAGTATAGGAGATGTTTTTATCATTGCTATTTACCCAACCGGCTGCATCGTTGTAAGCTAAAAGAAATTCAGTTTTGCCTAAAGTTGGATTTACTTTAGATAAACGCATGGCCAATACCATGCGTAAGGTGTTAGCAAAGCGTTTCCATTTAGCTGCATCTCCGTTAAAAAGTATATCGCCTTTAATGGCAGCACCTGCATCAAACTGAGCAGCTCCTGCTTTTAACTCTTTAAACAAATCTGTATAAATAGCACTTTGTTTATCGTAAGTAGGATTAAAATTTAATGTAAGAGCTGTAGTATAAGGTACATCGCCCCAACTATCTGTTACAATACTATAAAACCATGCTTTTAAGATCCTCGCAGTGGCAATTTGGTTAGCATTAGAACCATTCCCGGTAACTTTTGCATCGGCTGCCGAAGAACCAGAATTATAGTTAATAATGGTTTGCAAATCCATCAACATTCCTGAATAATACCCACCCCACCCTACATTGGTAGTGGTATAGTTTGCATTTTCCGGATACTGACTTTGCATCATCCACTGTACAAAATAGCCCTTTTCTGCATTGGCGATAGTAGCACCGCCACCTGCATTTAATAATACATTGGTTAATAATTGCGCTGTATTTGCAAACGAACTAACATTGGGTGCAGGGTTAATGTTATACTCTGCTCCAAAGTCAACCTTTTTACAAGAAGTAACTGCAAATGCGAGTGAACCAATAACAGTTGCGGCACATATTTTTCTAATATTTTTCATTTTTATTGCTTTTCTTTTTTATAAAATTTAGAAACCCATACGCAGGGTAGCACCAAAAGATCTTGTTCCTGGCAACTGTCCATTTTCGCCCCATTCTGCTGCTAATTCACTTGGGTCGAAACCTTTGGCTTTAGCCCAAACAAAAAGGTTACGGGCTACTACTGTAAGTGTCATATTTTTTACCACTTTACCTAAACTGCCCCATCCTTTTGTATTGAATTTATAACCAAGGCTGGCTTCTCTAAACTTTACATAAGACCTGTCGTGTATAAAAGGCTCAGGCGTTAGGCCATAAAACTGGTGGAAATAGTCGAAGCCACTTACGTAAGTATCATAAGGCTTGCCTTGTTCGTTAACACCAAATACATGTACACCGCCACCATCTGCTAATGGGTCTCTTACATTTTTACCATTATCGTTAATGGCTGCAGTTTTGGCTAATAAGCCAGAATAGGTACCCCAGTTGTCGCTAAGCGAATAGAACTTACCACCCTGGCTAAAATCAAAAGCAGCAGTTAGTGTAAAGTTTTTATAAGTAAAGTTGTTAAAGAAACCTCCAAAATAGTTGGGTATAGTAGATCCAAAGTTCTGATTAGCTTCAATAGCATACGTACCATCAGTACCAATTACAGGCAACCCATTGATACGTTTAATTCCATTTCCTCTTATTTGGTAAGGCGTTTCGCCTTTAACATGAACCAATTGTATTTGTGCAAAAGCATCGCCACCGACTACTAATATATCTGTTTGGTCAGATACTTTTTCAACATTAGCAGATACGGTTGACCAGTTAAATGTTGCATCCCAGTTGAAATTTTTAGAAACAATTGGCTTTACATTCAATTCTATTTCCCAGCCTTTTCTAGTAACCAAACCTGCATTTAATATAGTACTGTTAACCCCACTTGCCGCAGAAACTGATGTTGGTACAATATCATCTTTACGCTCATCTGTATAATAAGTAAGGCTAAAGCCTAAACGATCTCTGAAAAAACGCAAATCGGTGCCTATTTCTGTAGCTGTATTGATGGCAGGCTTTATATTAGGGTCTGTAATAGTACCCGGGAAACCAATAAAGAAATTATTATTATAAGAAACGTTGCCCGTGCCATAAGTAGGCACAAGTGCATATTCGCCAAGAAACCTGTCTGGAACTGACCCAACAGAAGCCCTGCTAAAACGCAACTTGCCGAAAGTAAGTGTAGGCAAAACGGTTTTTAAATACTCACTAAAAACGAAAGAAGCTCCAAAAGAAGGGTATGTAAACCCGTTAGTCTGCATTGGTAAACGGGAGTTGTACTCTCTACGTACAGATACATCTGCGAACAATATGTCTTTCCAGCCAAATGTACCACGGGCAAAAAAGCCTAACACACCCCTTCTTGTTAAAAAGTTACCGCCTCTATTTACAAGGCCAACGCTGTTGTTAAGGTCAAATACATCTGGTTTTGTTAATCCTCCATTAGTAGAACGGGAAGAGTCTTTGAAGCGACGCCATATATATTGTGTACCGGTACTAACATCAATAGAAAAGTCGTTGATATTGGTAACATAGGCAAGATTCGCTTCAGCAGTTTGCTCAAAAAATCTAGATTCGCTAGTTCCATAACCGTCCAAAACACCCGATTGGTTAGCGCCATTTTTCAAGGCTGTTGGCACTCTAAATTCTCCATCCACAGGACGGTAATTCATTCTATAAGTACCAGAAGCTGTTAACCCTTTTAGTATTTTGTAGCTTAAACTTGCATCGCCTAAAATACGCTGACGCCTGGATTCGCTAAAAAAATCGTTTAAGTAAGTGTACGGATTGTACCAATAATTGCCTTTATAAAAATTGGCACTTGGTGCTGTAGTATTACTTGGGTTGGCGTGGTTCCAGCTAATATAAGTTCCACCATTCGGCCCTGCTTTTACACCTCTTAATTCTTTTTGAATACCCATATCGGTATTTCTATGAAACCATTGGTTAAATGAACCCGATGTAAAATTGGAGTAACCATCATTAAAATCGCCTTGCAATTTTTCTGTAGTATAATTGGCATTTACATTAAGGGTTACATTTTTAATTACTTCGTAATTGAAATTTCCGGAAAAGAAATGTTTGTTCAGGTTAGAATTTGGGATAATGCCATTGCGATTTAAATTGGTATAACTAAACCTTACAGCCCCTTTTTCGAAACCACGGCTGATGGCTATATTATTATTGATGCTTAGGCTTTTATCGTAAAATTCTCTGATATTGTTTTTCTGTGGATTAGCATTGGCAGTAGTGTAGGAATATTTATGGCCACCATACCAGCTATACCAAGGTGCATACTCTGTACCATCCATTTTAGGGCCCCAACTGGCATCATCGGTATAATCGTGGAATTTTTTACCGTCCAATGCTTTCCACTCTGCAGGGTGTATGGCAGCATTAAACCTAAATGTACTCCAGGTGGCAGAACCGCCGCCAACATACTCATTCTGGTATTCAGGTAAAATGTTTACCATATCTACTGTAGTAGTAGAGTTAAAATCTATTTGCCATTTTTTAGATTTCAGCGGCTTGCGGCTTGTAATCATAATTACCCCACCTTCTGCCAAAGATCCATATAGGTTAGTTGCAGCATTGCCTTTTAGTACACTAATATTGGCAACGTTATCCATGTTAATATCGGCAGGATTCGTAACAATAGTACCATCTACTACATAAATGGCATCTGCAGCACTAAGGCTACCAACACCACGAATACGAACAGCTCCTGTAGAACCCAACTTGCTACCTGCCTGGCCGGCTACTGTAAGGCCAGATACTTTACCTGCAAGACCGTTGGTAAAATCTGCATCCCTAGTTTGTGTAAGCCTTTCTGCACTAACATTTTGCGTAGCATAAGTAATGGCTTTTACCGACTTTTTTATTCCAAAAGCGGTAACTACCACACTACTCAATTCATTGTTGGATTTTGTGAGCGTAACGGCATAGGTACTTTTGCCGGCTGTAATTGTAATTTCTCTATCGGCAGAGCCAGCAGCACTAATTATGAGTATTGTACCTTCTTTCACTTCTAATCTAAAAGTACCGTTGGCATCGGCAGCCACACCGGTTTTACCACCCTTTACTTTTACAGAGGCAAAGGCTACCGGATCGCCTTTCTCGTCGGTAACCTGACCAGTTACAACACGGTTTTGTGCAAATGCCAGTGTAGTACAAAGCACCAACATCATCACCAAAGATGAAATTTTTCTCATGTTCGTTAGTTTGATTTTAAGACATGTAAATATAGCGTTTTCTAAATAAAAAGTTAAAATCCATCATCCGAAAATGAAATAATTGACAACTTTTATAAAATGTAGGTTGCTAAATGAATGTTTCCCAGTTCATTTTTTATGCATAATCCTACTTTAAAGGCTTTTAACATCTTGTTAGCTCATTGTACAAATATGCTTTTTGGGTTGCTGCTTACCAAAAAGAATTTGTTTACTTCAAACTTTTTGCATCGGTTAAAAGCGATACATAGCCTGGAATTTCACTTCTGTTCTGTGGTTGCCATTTATTTCATCAAAACCACTTCCTACCGAAGTTTTTCCGGGGCTGATGGTTTGTGCCAACCTGAACCAAGTAGTCAGCTTTCGGTTTAGATCGTAATTGATATTGAGGTAATACCTGTACCCTTTTTCGTAAAAAGCAGGAATGGAAAAACTGTAGGCCACATCATTTTCGTAAGCATACATGCGGCTATTGTAGCTATCGGTTTCAAAATACTGTAGCCGAATGCCCAAAGAAAGCGGTGCCATGATGGGTTTGTATTGTACATCGGTAAAAATGAGAAACCCATTTTCGGGTTTTTCGCTTTGTTTATCGAACCATAATAATTCGGCCCTGTTTTTTACTGTAAATGCTGGTGAAATTTTGTACATCAAATGGGTACGCAAATTTTGCCTTGGGCGGTTGTTGGTAATATGTACGGGCAAATTGGTTTCAGAAACATTGATGGCCTTGCTCTGAATGGTATAACGGGTATATACTTCTACTTGTTTGTTGGGCTTCCAGCTAAACTGTACCAAATAATCGGCGCCTTTACTTGGCCTATCCACCCGAAACCGAAGCCAGGGAAAAGTAAAAACATCTGCATACATGTCTATTTTAAAACTGGTGGCAGGCCTTAAAGTAAGCCCCATATAAAAACCGTTTTCGTTAATGGGTGTGGTACTTTCGGTAAAAGCATTGCTATACAAACTGCCGTAAGCCCGGGTTATATTTCTGTACAGCAGCGAAAAATCTGCTTTAGAATCCAGGCTTGTCATCAGGCCGTGAACCATAGCAACATCGCCTTGGCCATCTGTGGCTACTTCGCCAAAAAAATGGGTGTTGCGTAAGGTGTAGCTGTAATCTATACTAGCATTGGTAATTTTATTGCCCCCAATGGCGAAAGTATTGTAAGGTTCCGGGCCTTTTTGCAAAGGCTTACCCAGTTTATAATGCACCGCATTTACACCAATGTGTAACCTTGTGGTTTGGTAACTGAGGTTACCGCCAATAGTAAGTTGCTTTATCTGGTCCTTATCATCTATCTCCGATTGGGTACGGTGATAGCCGCTCGTTTGCAGGCTGCTCACATAATCTTCAAAATTTGCTGAATCTACCACAGCATTGGCCGATAAATTTTTGTACGATGCAAAAGCCGTGGCTTGCCAGTTGCCTTTTTTTAATGTAACACCCGCACCACGATGGAAATTAAATTCGCCTGCTGAATTGTAAGGCCGAAGTATATCGGCCTGCCGCTTAATGCCCATAGCATCGGCACTTTTTCTAAAACCCATCGATTGCCAGCTAATTAAGCCTTGCCCCATATTTACCGTAAAATCTCCAAGTGCAAGGTGTTTAATTACACCGACATTTCTTGCAAATAAATGAAGGGAATAAAAGTCGAAACCCGTTTTCTGGCTGCCTTTAAACAATTGCTCCCCGGCATCCTTATCGGCCACAAGGCCATATTGCAGCAGATTTTTATATTGATAACGGTAACGTAAAAAAATCCGTTGGCGGCTGCCTTTGTATTTAGGGCCGGTGCTATCTGCTGCTACAAAGCCGCGGCTTCTTTCCAGTATTTGTGTGGCCCGGGCTAACAGGCTGTTTTCGCCGTTGCTAAAGCGTTTACCAAAAACTTCGGTTGCCGTAAGTGCATTGCTTACTGTTATAAATGGCCGCATTTTTTGGATGGTTTCCAGATCCCAGCCCGGCACAGCCTGCAGTTCGTACAAGTCTATCATCTTGCCCAATAATTGGCGGTACAGTAACAGGTTTTGTATCTGTAAAGGTTTTAGGAAAAAGAAAGTTTTCAGTTCAGATTCTGTGGCAAGATTAAGGTTAAGTGGCCGTTTTTTCAAGTCGCTTAACTGCTGTAAATAGCTGTCGTCTTCGCTTTCGCCTTCTTCGGCCTCTGCCATATTTTCCAGTTGCTGTTCTGCAGTACTACTAAGCAAATTGGTGGTATCTACCTGTGCCTTTGCATTACCAATGCACAGCATAAAAAACAATATCGTAAAAAGTAATTTCAAAATTTTTACAAGAATTGATGAGAATTCGGCTTGCCCCGCGGCATTGCAGAAATGAAACAGATGGTTAAGGATTAAGGAGAATTTTTGTAAGTAAAACACTTTTTATTAAAATCTTTACAAGAAAAAAGGAAGACTGACTGCATTAGTATCCTCCGCTGGCGGAGGTGGCAGATTCTTGCCTTACGGAGGTGGAATTCTACAAGCCTACATCCAGCTCTTCCCCACCCTTATCCACCTGCTTACCAAAACAGAACAACAACAAAATACCCGGACTAACACCCAATTGCGGATGGTAGCTTGCGACGAAATCTATCCTAAATTTTG
Organism: Chitinophagaceae bacterium; assembly: GCA_043760535.1. Taxonomy (GTDB): domain Bacteria; phylum Bacteroidota; class Bacteroidia; order Chitinophagales; family Chitinophagaceae; genus JAZKFT01. The sequence goes on along the minus strand of JAYUOV010000326.1, from coordinate 2,794 downwards.
CAAGGTTTAAACCAATACCTGCATACAGATTATTGGTGGCAGTACTAACACCTGCTCTTGCAAAAAATTGAGGTACAAAGCGGTATTGCAAACCAAAATTAATGCTGGCTGGCAGGTTTTCTTCTTTTACCAGTTCCCCGCTAATAAAAAGTTTTTCGCTTACCTCATAACCCAGTCCTAATGTGTATTGTGCAGGGATTTTTTCACCTGCTGTTTTACTCCATTTACTACCGCCGGGATTATAAATATTAACCCCTGCATGTATTTTTTCTGTTAAGTGAAAAACGGCTCCGGCACTGGCATTAATGCTGCTGGCCTTGCCATATCCATTGCCCTGATTTACCGAATGGTAATTAAACTGCACCCCAACATCTATTTTATTGCTTACCTGCAAGCCATAGCCCAGCGAAAGCTGCATTTGATTGTACAAACTAAAGCCATAGTAATTGCCATGCAGGGCAAAAGCACCTCTTTTAGTTTTGTACCCAACAGAGCCTGTGTAAAGATTGAGCTGATCTTGTAAAAACCTTCTTTCGGCATAAATACCGGCACCGGAATTGGGTAGTTGTGCCAATGCTGCTGCATTATTTCTGGTGGCGTACAAGTCCAAATTGTTTTTAGAATATACACCCAAGGCCGGGTACCTTGCAGCCACCATTTGGCTAATGGGCTGTGCCAAAGTATTAAAACAAAGGCAAATGAAAAATATAACCAGCAGTTTTTTCAAACAATTAGTTTTTCCAAAATTAATAGCTAAAAAATGATATGGAGAAAAAAAGGTACAAGGTTCAAGAAACAAGGTTCAAGACGCCAGTATTATTAGGTTCTTTCAATCTTGTGTCTTGTACTCTTGGATCTTGAACCTTGTTTTTTGTTTCTTGAACCTTGAACCTTGGCACTTGAACCTTGCAGCCTGAACCTTATCTTTGCCGCCATGCAACTTTTAGACGGAAAATTAGCATCCGCAGCCATTAAAGCGGCGCTTAAAGAAAAAGTAGAAAATAGGTTAGCTGCTGGCAAAAGAGCACCACACCTGGCCGCCATTTTAGTAGGTACCGATGGTGCCAGTGAAACTTACGTGGCTTCCAAAGTAAAAAACTGCGCCGAACTAGGCTTCGAAAGCACTTTTGTACGGTACGATGCCTCAGTAAGTCAGGAAGAATTATTGGCCAAAGTAGCCGAACTAAACAATGACGATAGCATAGACGGCATATTGGTACAACTGCCGCTGCCAAAGCATATTGCTGCCGATACGGTGATAGAAACCATTGATCCCAAAAAAGATGTGGATGGTTTTCATCCGGTAAATGTGGGGCGGCTAACGCTTGGGTTGCCCACTTTTGTATCGGCCACGCCCTATGGTATTATGCTAATGCTGGAATATTATAAAATAGACACCCGTGGTAAACACGCCGTGGTAATTGGCCGCAGCAATATAGTAGGCCGGCCTATGAGTATTTTGCTAAGTACCCAAAGTACTTATGGCAATTGCACCGTTACGCTTTGCCATTCGGCCACACAAAACCTGAAAGAAATTTGCCTGCAGGCAGATATTGTGGTAGCTGCCCTGGGCAAACCCGAATTTTTAAAAGCAGATATGGTAAAAGATGGCGCCATTGTAATAGATGTAGGCATTACCCGTGTACCCGATGTTACAAAAAAAAGCGGCTTTGCCCTAAAAGGCGATGTGGCTTTTAATGAAGTGGCTGCCAAAGCATCGTACATAACACCAGTACCTGGCGGTGTAGGCGTAATGACTATAGCTGGACTGATGCAGAATACCTTTGAAGCTTGTGAGAGGTTTGGTAATTAGTTTATTAGTTCATTGGTTGATTGGTAATAGGGTGAAAGTCATTAGTTATTGGTCATAAGTAAATTGGTAATTGGTCAATAAAAATTTGGAAGTCTTGAAATTATAAAGCAAGCCAGCACTATTATCCTCCGCCGGTGGAGGTGGTCGGTTCTTACCGACCGAGGGTGGTAAATAAAAAATTTTGACAGCAACAGAAACGATAACAACTATAGAATCTACCCTTCCCGTAATGGAAGCCTTTTACACTATTCAAGGTGAGGGTTTTCACTCTGGAAAAGCAGCCTATTTTATTCGCTTGGGCGGATGCGATGTGGGCTGTGTGTGGTGCGATGTAAAAGAAAGCTGGGATGCAGATGCCCACCCAAAATGGGCAGTAGCAGATTTGGTAAAAGAAGTACAAAAAACACCCGCAACAATAGTGGTGATAACCGGTGGCGAACCGCTGCTACATAATCTCAACAATCTTACCAAAGCCTTACTGGAAGGGGGGTTTGAAACAAATATTGAAACATCTGGCTCCTCTCCTATAAGTGGTAACTGGGATTGGGTTTGCCTGAGTCCTAAAAAATTTAAAGCCCCTTTACCAGAGGTTTTGCCATGGGCAAATGAACTTAAAATAGTTGTTTTTAATAAAACAGATTTTGGCTGGGCAGAAGAATATGCCGCACAAGTAAGCCCACAGTGCAAACTGTATTTGCAGCCGGAATGGGACAAGAGAGAACTAATGACGCCGCTGATTGTTGAATACATTATGGCTCACCCAAAATGGCAAATGAGCTTACAAACGCATAAGTACATTGGGGTGCCGTGATAGGGATTGGTTGATTGCGTTAAAAAATCACAAAAGCGGTTCAGATATTATAATTTCACCCTTTTATTCTTTTATTTAGGTATTTTTACGTGAAATAATCACAAAAATGATAATTCGATTTGTAGTAAAAAATTTGTTTTCTTTTAAAGATGAAACAGAATTTAATCTTT
>JAYUOV010000325.1:0-7725 GCA_043760535.1 Chitinophagaceae bacterium | reverse complement strand
GACCTCTTGCATGCCATGCAAGCGCTCTACCAACTGAGCTAATTCCCCTTCGGGTTTGCAAATATATGGTTCAAGGTATTTAAGAAAAATATATTTTCAAACACGCCTAAATAAACACTTTTTTAATGACCGTACTTCAGCACTGTTTTTAAAAATTGAAAAACTAAATTATTGACCCCAATGCAAAAATTCCCTATTTTCCATGTTGATGAAAAATAATAGTATGAACCATGATTTGAGTGAATAAAAAGGAGATTCTTTTTACCGATGGTATTCGTTTCCTTCTACACCAAATAATCCACTAAAATCCTAGTTCAGACAAACCACCAAAAACCAACTACTATGCAAATCATTGAAATTAAAATTCTACGTGGCCCAAATTATTGGAGCGTTCGACGCAACAAACTGATACAGTTAAAACTCGACCTCGAAGATCTGGAACAAAAGCCCACTAACGAAATACCAGGTTTCAGGCAAAGGCTCGAAAACATGTTTCCCACTATGATAGAGCACCGCTGTAGCGAAAGTGTACGAGGTGGCTTTTTTATGCGTATAGACGAAGGCACATGGATGGGCCATGTGATAGAACACATAGCCCTCGAAATGCAGACCCTTGCAGGTATGGATACCGGCTTTGGCCGTACCCGTGGCACAGGCAAAGAAGGCGAATACTACGTAGTGTTTAGCTATATGGAGGAAGATGCAGGCGTTTACGCCGCCAAAGCTGCCGTACGTGTGGCAAAGGCATTGGTAGAAGATATACCTTATAACCTCGATGATGACATACAGCAACTTAGAGAAATACGAGAAGACACTCGCCTGGGCCCAAGCACTGGCTGCATCGTAGAAGAAGCCGCCAAACGTGGCATCCCCTATATCAGGCTTAATAAACAGTCATTGGTACAGCTCGGCTATGGTATTCATCAAAAAAGAATAAGGGCTACTATTGCCAGCACTACTAGCAATATTGCTGTTGACATTGCCTGCGATAAAGAAGAAACCAAAAACCTTTTAGGCGATGCCGAAATACCAGTTCCGAGAGGTACGGTTATCCGCACCGAAGCAGGCCTTCAGGAAGCCATTGATAAATATGGTTACCCGTTGGTAATTAAACCGATAGATGGTAATCATGGTAAAGGAAACACCACCAATATCACCAACTGGGAGCAGGCAGTAAAAGCTTTGGAAGCCGCTAAAGTATATGGCCGCAGTGTCATCGTTGAACGTTTTATCACCGGCTTTGATTTCAGGATTCTGGTCATCAACAATAAATTTATATGTGCTGCCCTGCGTACACCAGCAGCCGTTACCGGTGATGGCGAAAACACCATTCAGTGGCTAATAGACGAAACCAATAAAGACCCACGCCGAGGCTATGGTCATGAAAAAGTATTGACGCAAATTACCGTAGATGGCAGCACCATGAAGATGCTGGAAGAAGTAGGTTATACCCTGGAAACAGTACCATCAAAAGGTGAACTGGTGCTGCTTAAAACCACTGCCAACCTCAGCACCGGCGGCACAAGCACAGATGTTACCGACGAAGTGCATCCTGCCAATGTGTTCATGTGCGAACGCATTTCAAAAATCATAGGCCTCGATATCTGCGGCATCGACATTATGGCCAAAGACCTACGAACACCCGTAACCGAAAACGGTGGTGCCATACTGGAAGTAAATGCAGCACCCGGTTTCCGGATGCATATAGACCCAAGTGAAGGACTCGGCCGCAATGTGGCTGAGCCGGTGATAGACATGCTTTTCCCACTGGGAAGCGTAGGCCGCATACCCATTATTGCCATTACCGGCACCAATGGTAAAACCACTACTACAAGACTCACGGCTCATATTGCCAAAACCGCTGGTTACAAAGTGGGCTTTACTACAAGTGATGGTGTGTACATCCAAAACCAAATGCTGATGAAGGGCGACTGCACCGGCCCCCTCTCCTCTCAGTTTGTACTTAAGGACCCAACCGTGGATTTTGCAGTGCTGGAATGTGCAAGAGGTGGTATTTTAAAAAATGGACTGGCTTTTCAAAACTGTGATGTGGCAATTGTTACCAATGTTAGTGCCGACCATCTTGGCCTAGGTGGCATTAGCGATTTAGAAAGCATGGCCAAGGTAAAAGCCGTGGTGCCAGAAACTGTTTTTAAACACGGCTATGCCATTTTAAATGCCGACGACGACCTTGTATATAACATGCGTAAGGGCCTCGATTGCAATGTGGCTTTCTTTAGCATGGACGAAAATAACCCACGCATCAAAGCCCATTGTGCAGGTGGTGGCTACGCAGCCGTTTTCGAAAATGGCTATATCACCATTATGAAAGGCACCTGGAAAATACGGATAGAAAAAGTAACCGAGATACCTGTTACCTACGGTGGTAAAGCATTACACAATGTAATGAACTGCCTGCCTGCTGTGCTAGGCAGCTACCTGTACCGCAAAATAAAAATTGAAGATATCAAGCTGGCCCTGCAAACATTTGTGCCAACAGCCGCCCAAACACCGGGCCGCCTCAACCTGTTCCAGTTTAAGCATTTCCAGTTCCTGGTAGATTTTGCCCACAACCCTGCCGGCCTTAACCTGCTTTGCGATTTTATTAGCAAAATGGAGGGTAGCCCGAAAGTGGGCATCATCAGCGGTACCGGCGACCGGCGTGATGAAGACATTAAAGAACTGGGCCGCATCAGTGGTAATTGCTTCGACGAAATCATTATCCGCCAGGATAAAAACCTGCGTGGCCGCACCGCCGAAGCCATCGTAAACCTGCTGGTAGAAGGCATCAATGAAACTAAGAAAACCGACATTCCCGTTACCATTATTTACAAAGAAAAAGAGGCCATCATGCATGCCTATAACACCGCCAAACCCGGCAGCCTCATTACCATTATGTGCGATGTGGTAGCCGAGGCGCTGGATCTGATTAAGAAGCTGAAGGAGGATGAGGATAAGATTTAAATAGTCATAAAGTCAATGGCCAATAGGTCATTTTTTAGCCAGGCGTTTGAGCAATGATGGAGCAACATTGGCGACAGTTTACCCCCACAGTATTGTGATGGGCGCCTTTCAGCGACGGTTCTACTATTGAGCTTTTATCGGAGCTGCGGCTAACTGGCGCAGGAATGAGGCGTAGGCTTTGTGGGTTAGCTTCCTGTGCCTTGGCATTACTTGACTGTAAATTTTGTAGTGGTTGTAATACTAAAACAAGTAACGAAACAGCACAGGCCGGGAGGCCTGCGCCAGTTTGAGCAATGATGAAACGGAATTGGCGACAGTTTACCCCACAGTATTGTGATGGGCGCCTTTCAGCGAGGGTTCTTCTATTGAGCTTTTATCGGAGCGGCGGGTAACTGGCGCAGGAATGAGGCGTAGGCTTTGTGGTTTAGCTTCCTGTGCCTTGGCGTTACTTGACTGTAAATTTTGTAATAGTTGTAATACTAAAACAAATAACGAAACAGCACAGGCCGGGAGGCCTGCGCCAGTTGGACGTTACTTGACCATAATCTTTGTGATGGTTGCTAATTGGAAGGGACAGGCCGGGATAGCAGTACCTGTCAAAGTCGACAAAAACAAATTCACTTAAAAGTGAAATAAAAAATTAAAATTCAGTTATAAGTGAATACTTTTGGGTAGAAAATATTCGACAGGCTGGGTAAACGTTGTACATTTTACACCATTCAATGGCAGGATTCGGAGACAACAGAAACAGATAAATTCTTTGCTAAGTTTCGATATTCAGCTGATTTTCGACGGCCAATGCAGGAGTTGGCAAAATTTATTGAAATCGTAATTGGTGATGAGCAAGGTGCTAAAGAAATTTATTTCAGGTTCGAAAATATGGCACATGCACTACCCCCACCGGGCAAGTATAAAGTAGACGAAATGATTATCAATTACGGAAACTTTCCACTTCGCCTATACTGTCTCCGGGTTTCTGAAAAGTTGGTCATCCTTTTTAATGGTGACGAAAAGACCAGTAAGAATGCACAGGACGGAAAAACAAGAACTGATTTTTATAACGCCAACCAGTTTGCGAAGCGTATTATTGAAGCATTTAATGACGAAACAATTTATGTGTCACCCGACGGAAGAACGATAAGAAACTTTGATAACAGTAATACTATAAACCTCTAAATGAAACACCATGCGTAGCAAGTTATTCCAGGAAATTCTGGACGAAACCCCAAAAGATGTAGAAATCTTTGTACGCCTGTATGCCAAACTGGTTATTCGGATAAATGAGATTTTACAAGCCAAAGGGCTCACCCAAAAAGCCCTTGCCGAAAGCTTAGATAAGAACCCATCCGAAATACATAAATGGCTGAGTGGCGAACATAATTTAACCCTGCGTTCCATAGCTAAACTCGAAGCAGAGTTGGGTGAGCCTTTGTTAGTAGTGCCGGAGTTTAAGCCTTCCAGCAAAATACTACCTGAAATGGGAAAGGCGAAGATGAAGCAGGCGAAAGCCTCGTAGAATCCTCATTCCGGTGCGTGGGACACGCACCAGTGCAGAGGTAGCGGCTAACTGGCGCAGGAATGAGGCGTGGGGTTTGTGGGTTGGCTTCATGTGCCTTGGCGTTACTTGACCATAAATTTTGTAGTGGTTGCTAATTTGAATCAAGTAATTTGACAGCACAGGCCGGGAGGCCTGCGCCAGTTAGGGTATTACACACCCTACCAAACCGTTATCCGCTCCCCTTCCGCCTTATACAGCTTATCCCCGGGCTGCACATTAAAGGCTTTGTAAAATGGTGTAAAGTTCATCAGTGGTCCGTTTACACGCCACCTGGCCGGCGAATGCGAATTGGTATTTACATAGGTGCGCATATACGCATCGGTTGTTTTTACACGCCATATTCTGGCTATTGAGATAAAGAAACGCTGATCAGGAGTAAAGCCATCCAGTTTTGTGGTGTCTTTTCCCTGCTCCGTCATTTTAAAGGCATCATAAGCTATGGCCACACCGGCAATGTCTGCCGTGTTTTCACCTACCGTTAATGCGCCTATAACATGCACCGAATCCAGCACGGTAAACAAATTGTACTGGTCTATCACCTGCAAAGTAAGCGCCAGATTCCGTCTAGTGCTTACCCGTTATTTTTCTAGCATCAACCGTCCATGCGGGGTTTTCACGGCAGCCGCACCGAAGTATCAGCCACTAAAGTGAAACCCCGACCTGTAAAAGACCATTGAAAATTTTGAACCCTCGCTACGAATTGTATCAAATCAGAACGCCGTTGGGGCAGCTTTATTTCGAAATTGCCTTACACGTTGGGGTTTCACGTAAAAGGTTAATAACTTGTAGCAACTGCTGCGAAAACCACCGTCGGGACAAAGTGGTTTATGAAGACAAGAACCACAGCGGGTTTTAGAAGTAAACTAAACTTAAACCTAACCATGGCCAACCAAAATCCTCATCCCTTTACCAAACCTTTTTACATTTTCTTCCTCGTTTTTCCTTCAGGCATTAGTCAGGGCTTTGTATCGGTGGCATTGCCTTACCTGCTGGTGAATAGTGGCTTTTCTGTTGCCCAGGCTGCAGGCATTGTAGCGGTAGGTTTTTCGGCTAATCTGTGGCGTTTTGTTTGGGGGCCGGTGGTAGATCTTTCGCTGAGTTTAAAAAAATGGTATTTGATTGGATTAGTGGTTTGCACTGTAGGCTTGCTGTTGCTTTGTTTTACTCCGTTAACGGTAAAAGGAGCCGTATGGCTTACTGTTATTGTATTTCTGTCTCAGGTGGCTGCTACATTTTTGTTATTACCGGTTAGTGGTTTTATGGCTCATAGCATTGAACCCCATAAAAAAGGAAAGGCTGCAGGATGGTATCAGGCAGGTAATTTGGCCGGAACAGGTTTTGGAGGTGGTGCCGGTCTTTGGCTGGCTACGCATTACAGTATCGGTTTGTCAGGCATCATTCTGGCGGGAATTTCTGTGGTATTTGCACTGATCATTTTATTAATAAAAGATGTGCAATACAGTAAGCAAAAACCCATACTGCAGGAAATTGCCGGCATGGGTAAAGACATTTTTACCATGTTTAAAATACCTGTGGTGTTGTTTGCCATCATTTTAATAACCATGCCAATTGGTACTGGTGCGGCGGCTAATTTATGGTCGGCTATTGCCAAAGATTGGCATGTGAATGCCGATACTGTGGCCCTTGTTACGGGTATATTAAGCGGCCTGGTTAGCGCTGTTGGCTGTGTAGCAGGTGGCTTTTTTGCCGACCGGAAAGGCATTTGGTTTGCTTATCTCGGCAGTGGCAGTGTTTGTGCAGTTATAACACTTGTAATGGCTGCGATGCCTTACCAGCCAATGGTTTACATAGTTGGCGTACTGGCTTACACATTTGGTATCGGGTTAATCAATGCTGCATTTTCATCGGTGCTTTTATATGCGGCTGGCAAAAGAAATGCTGCAACCAAATATTCCTTATTATCATCACTTGGCAATTTACCCGTTGTGTACATGACGGCTATTAATGGCTTTACCCACGACCGGCACAGCAGTAAATACATGCTGGCTATCGAAGCCATTTTGGGCATTGCGTTTGTGCTAATTTGCATTTTGGTATTAAGTAAAATAAAAAGTAAAAAGCTGCTGCTGAAAACGATAGAATAAAGTTGTTTTTTAGGTGAGTAGAGGTACTAAAAACCAAGTCGAAAATTACCAACCTAATTTACTTACCTATTAAAAATGCCTTAAATAGAACTGCGGATTATCTAAGAAGTTTTTGGTTATCCTGTAATGATTTGTTTCTGTGTAGGCCACTTTTTCCATGCCATCATCTAGTATTTCGTATAGGCTGGCATTGGGTATTCCCATAAGTATGGGCGAATGTGTGGCTATTATAAACTGTGCGTTATTACCCTTTAATATCTCCATTATTAAAGCTATCAGCGATAGTTGTTTAAGTGGCGAAAGTGCTGCCTCTGGCTCGTCTAGCAAAAAAATACCTTTGTTGCCGATACGGGTTTGCAGTATTTTTAAATATGCCTCGCCATGCGAATAGGCCTGCAAATTATCGCCGTAAAGTCGCCGCATGTTACGCAGCCTGTAATTCATACTTTCATTTAGCTGGTCTATAATACCATTATCCACCACTCCTTTCAATTCGGTTAATTCCGATACAATTTTTCCCTTTTCCCGTTCGGTACCCAAAATAAAATCGCTAAAATCTTCCGCCCTGAAAAAAAAACCGGAATGCACTTCCCGTTTCCAGTGCAGTACTATGGATGGTTGTAAAATAGCTGCCGCCTCAAAGCCAGCGTTCTGTTCTATTTGCCCGCCAATTAAAGCCAGCTTTAGTTTTAGGGCAATGGCCTCTAGCAGAGTAGATTTTCCATAACCATTATCGCCTACTAACACAGTAACGGGGCTATTAAGCTCCACATGCTTGGCATATTTTACCGCAGGTATGTTAAAAGGAAATGGGTTTGTTCTTGTGGTATTTATCGAAAAAGATTTTAAAAAAGGCATGGCTTACAATTGGGTATTATAAATTTAATGAAAGATATTTTATTTACCTAAGCAACATTTCAATAAAAAAATAGGCTTCAGACTCCATCTTTTGCTTACCCATTACTTTGTTACCATTAGGGCATCTCTAAAAACCAAAAATTATTAATGTATTATATTTAATAATATATAAGTAACTCATTTCTATTGAATTATGTGTATATTTGAGGATGAAAAAGTTTAAGCGTAGCAAGGCCATCG
>JAYUOV010000324.1:0-2741 GCA_043760535.1 Chitinophagaceae bacterium | reverse complement strand
GAATCCCCTTCATCGGCAAATAATGTGCTGCTTACAGATGGTTTTACTTTAGAGGGAAGTATTTCTGTATTGTAAAAAACTAGTGTAAAATTGGTATCCACCCTTTCTTTTGGGTTCAGCAGGTTTTGTACGCCTAACAATACTTTGTACTCGGTATCGTATTTTAGCCGGCCACTTTTAAAAAGTGATTTTTCGGCATTGAAGTACAACATTCCGTTATCACGGTTAATTTTAAGGCCTACCGGGCTGTTTTTTAGAAACCAAAAATAGCCTGATGGCTCCCTATTAATGCGTAGGTCGTAATTCAGCATCGAATCTACATGGAGGGTAAAATATGGATTCAGGTTAATGATTCTCAGGGCACTATCCATCGCTGCGGCGACCGTATCAGTGGTGGCTACTTTTAGTGAATCTGTTGTTTGTGAATAAGAAAGTGATGTTACCGATAAAAAAAACAGCACTAACAAAATATTTCTCATTCCTGTAATTGAATTATTTAATAAATAGATACGTGGCTAAGATACAGCCAACAAACAAAACACGCTTCCGAACCATCGGAAATAAATAGTTTCGGTGCTTTTTTAACTCCACTTTTATACACCTTAAACGTTTAAATTTACATAAAATGGCAAAGAAATTTAATCATGTTGTGTCGTCTTTATCAGGATGGTATGTTAGAAAATCTGGTGCGGAAAGGGCTTCTAGAATTTTCAAACAAAAGAAAAAGCTGTTGAGTTTGGCCGTGAATTAAGCAAAACCTAAAATAGAATTATATTTTAATAAAAAAAATAGAATGATTCAAGACAAAAATTTTTATTGTAATGATCCTAATACACCCAAAGACAGAAATTAATGCACTTAGAAAAGAATGTGTTTATAAACTGCCCTTTTGATACATCGTATATTAACGACCTACTAAAGCAGATGATTGATGTAATTGTAAAAAATGGATACAGTCCAGAATTGTCTTTAGAATTTTCAGATTCAGTACAAAGTAGATTAGAAAAAATTACTGAAATTATCAGAAATTGCTAGTAAAGAATTCTCGATTTGTAACTTGTTAAATTTAAAGAAACTAGTGAATTTGGCAGAATGAATAGGTCTTTTGAATTGGGAATTGATTATAAAATCCGAAAGAGTGGTATAGCTCCATTAAACACCAAGCAATTTTTAAATTACGTAGCAACACAATATGATTACATAAAAGCCCTTTCAGATATCAATGGCTTTGACCAAAAAGCACACCACAATGATTCAGAAGGGGTATTGAAATGTCTTTACGCCTGATCAAGTAAAACCTTGAAATTTAATAAGCAAACTCCACCACTCAATATGTTCTACGAATTTGTGGGTTTCTATATAAGTTTAGTTTAAGAAAAATTAAAATAATTTGGCAAAGAAAAATTGGCAAAAAACTTCATTTAGAATATAAGGGTTCGTGAAAATATATAGGAGATAAAAGAAAGGTCGTAAAGAAAAAAAATTCTGATTACAACACCAGCAGCCCCACTTTACTCATAGTGTTTACCGGCTTATTATCCCAAAACAGTTCAAAATCTTCTAGCCCTGCTGCTTCGTAGCTGTTTTTTAGTTCCTGTAAGGTGTGGGTTTTGGGGTTCTTTACAGATATTAGTTCCAATGTATCAGCCAGCCATTTGCCTTGCTCCTCATCCACTTTTATATTGAAGGTTTCTTTACGGCTTTCAACTGTTATAGAAGCCATTTGCCAGCTATTGCCTTTTTTACTTTTTGTAAAAAATTCTATCACGGGTGTGTGGCCTAGCCACACTACTTTAGAGGTTGGTTTTACTGTATTTAGTTCTTTCTGCTCCAGGGCATTGGCTATAAAATTGGGATCTACTCTGGTCTTCGGCACTTTAAAATCGAACCAAAAATTCAGGTGTTCTTCAAAGCCAATGCCATTCATAAAATTGAACAGCGATTTTTTTAGACCAAAGCTAAAAGTATCGTGGTCGGCGCCGGTTGGGTCTTCGTGTACCACATCGTTATTGGCAAATGTGGGCGTTCCGTTGGTAATGCTTTTTACACCAAATTTTTCAGGGTTTAATCCCACCGGGCTGTGGGCCGTCATAGCGAATTGGTGCCAGAAGCCAGATTGTAAAATACCTGCCTGAAACATCTGCCGCACCATCTCCAAAGAATCAATGGTTTCCTGTGCCGTTTGGGTGGGGAAACCATACATCAGATATGCATGAACCATAATGCCCGCCTCGGTAAAATGGCGGTTTACCCTGGCCACCTGTGCCACCGTAATGCCTTTTTGAATCAGTTCCAAAAGCCGGTCGCTTGCTACTTCTAGTCCGCCACTAACGGCTATGCAGCCTGCGGCTTTCAGCAGCAGGCAGAGGTCTTTGGTAAAGCTTTTTTCAAACCGGATATTCGTCCACCAGCTTACTGTAAGTTTTCGTTTAATAATTTCTAAACTTAAAGCCCTCATCAGCACTGGCGGTGCCGCTTCATCTACAAAGTGGAAACCATTTTCACCGGTTTGTGCCATTATTTCTTCCATACGATCGCAGAGTAAACCTGCTGTTATGGGCTCGTATAGCTTTATGTAATCAAGGCTAATATCGCAGAAGGTGCATTTGCCCCAATAGCAGCCATGTGCCATAGTCAGTTTATTCCAGCGGCCATCGCTCCAAAGCCGGTGCATGGGGTTTACCACTTCTATAGCGGAGATATATTCAGTCAATAAAAAATCGCTGTAATCGGGTGTGCCT
>JAYUOV010000323.1:0-23675 GCA_043760535.1 Chitinophagaceae bacterium | reverse complement strand
GTACTTTATGTGTTTCCACATAAAGTACCCATCTTGAAAAAAATAGGCTGGTACCTCAACCTGAAAAAGCGGAATCCTGAAAAGTACCTACCCGATTGGATGGTAGGGTGTTTAAGGTTTAGTAGGGTAAAGTAAATGTGTTAAAGGTTCAAGGCACAAGAATCAAGGTTCAAGCTTTAAAATTAATACTGGCGTGTTGAGCCTTGACTCTTGAAACCTGAACCTTGACTCTTGAACCCTGTTTAATTAAATACAATTTTATTATTTGGTATTTCCCCCGCTGAATACTACTTTTGCCATCCAAAAAAATTTAGACATGAACGCAGCTGTTCAATTCATACAAGAGCAACTTAATCAAACACAGGGAAAGACACATCCCAAGTTTAAAGCAGGTGACAATATCACTGTAAATTACAAAATTATTGAAGGAGCCAAGGAGCGTATTCAAGGTTTCAAAGGTGATGTAATCAAGCGTCAGGGCGAAGGACAGACAGCTACATTTACTGTACGTAAAATGAGTGATGGTGTAGGTGTTGAAAGAATTTTTCCAGCCTTCTCACCCAATATTGAATCAATCATTTTGCATAAAGTAGGTAAAGTGCGCCGTGCAAAATTGTATTACCTACGCGACAGGAGCGGTAAAAGTGCTAGGATTCAGGAAAAACGCGTTAGCCGTTAATTACAATCTGTATAAAACATACATGGAGGCAATTGTTGCCTCCATTTTTTTTACCTGTTCATTTTTTAAAAAGTTAATGTCCCAGCACTTTAGGCAAAAACTTAAAATAAATAGGTAGAAGCAGTTCATCACACCCAACTCTGTTGTAACTTTGTTGCATCATCTAAAATTGTTATCATGTTAGCTTCATTGTTGTTTATTTCCATGCCGGGTGGTACTGAGTGGATTTTAATTGTTCTTACTGTTTTAATATTATTTGGCGGAAGAAAAATACCAGAATTTATGAGAGGATTGGGTAAAGGAATCCGTGAATTTAAAGATGCAAAAGATAATGTGAAAAAGGAAATAGAAGACGGGATGAATGAAAAAGAGACCAAGCAAACACCTGCTCAATAATTTTTATAATTAATTTTCTAATCGATTTTTGACAATTTCAGAAACCGGACACTCCTTGTTGGGCTATACTTCTATAACTAATTATCAGCAACAGCTGACTGAAAGTGCTATTACCTGTACACAGGTAGTAAATCATTACATAGCACAAATACATTCGCAGAAACACCTTAATGCCTTTACTGCCATTTTTGAAGCAGCAGCACTTACAAGGGCTGCTGAATTAGATCTTCATATAGTTAGTGGCAAAGCTTTGCTCCCCTTACACGGTGTAGTTATAGCCATCAAAGATGTGCTTTGCTACAAAGAACATACTGTTACAGCATCTTCTAACATATTACAAAATTTTAAAAGTATTTATAATGCCACAGCCGTTCAGCGATTGCTAGATGCTGGTGCAATAATTATTGGCAACTGCAACTGCGACGAATTTGCCATGGGCAGCACCAACGAAAACTCAGCCTACGGCCCCGTGCTTAATGCATTAGATAATGAACGTGTGCCGGGCGGTTCATCGGGTGGCAGTGCTGTAGCGGTGCAGGCCGGCCTTTGTATGGTAAGCCTTGGTAGCGATACCGGCGGCTCAGTAAGACAGCCGGCAGATTTTTGCGGTATTGTTGGGCTAAAACCAACCTACGGCCGCATTAGCAGATACGGGCTTATTGCTTATGCATCTTCTTTCGATCAGATAGGAATTTTTGGAAACAATGTGCAGGATGTGGCAAAAGTACTGGAAGTAATAGCCGGGCAAGATGAAATGGATGGCACCTGTTCTACAAGGCCAGTTGATAAATATACGAACGAGCTGCAGGCTAATACCAATCAGAAATATAGGTTTGCATACCTTAATCCCACACTTGAATTGCCAGGCCTTGATGTTGAAATAAAACATCAAATAGAAGCCCTCTTTGAAAAACTTCGTGCACAAGGACATACAGTAGATGGAATTCCCTTTCCACTTTTGGATTATATAGTTTCTGCGTATTACGTATTAACCACAGCCGAAGCTAGCAGCAACCTTGGTCGTTTCGATGGTGTTCGGTTTGGTCATCAGACGCCAAATGTTAAAGTTTCGTTAACAGAATTTTATAAAACTAACCGAAGCGAGGGTTTTGGCAAAGAGGTAAAAAGAAGAATCATGTTGGGGTCTTTTGTACTCAGTGCTGGCTTTTACGATGCCTACTTTACAAAGGCACAACAAGTAAGGCGACTAATTTTTGAACAAACAGAAGCCATTTTTGCAAATTTTGATGCCATTTTGATGCCAGTTTCCCCAACTACTGCATTTAAGCTTGGAGAGAAAATGGCCGACCCTGTGGCCATGTACCTTGCCGATATTTACACCGTATTTGCCAATCTTGCCGGCCTTCCGGCTATGGCCATCCCTATGTTTACCCACTCTAATGGCATGCCTTTTGGTATTCAGGTGCTAACAAACCGATTTGAAGAGGTATCTTTACACTGTATTACAGAAAAATTGAGCACTACGATTTAAGTAAAAACAAGGCATATTGATTACGTTGTACAGTAAAACATTGAGCCTTGAGCAACATTGAAATAATAATGTAGCTGGTGGAAAAGCAAACATTACCCAATAAAACGGTAAAAGACCATGGCCCAAAAAGAACACCACCACGAACGAATACTATTTTGAAGAATACAGCCCGTTAATTATAATAGTGCTGATTTTTTTACCTATAAAATATTTTCAATGACCATGATGTACACAACCAAAGGTTCGTTGAAAAGTAAATTACAAAAGAATTTTGGATTAAAAAGTACCGGATTATTTGTAATTGCTTTTTTTATTGTTTTATCATCTTTTGCCCGTACCGGAGAAGTAGATGTAAAGGTTATTAAAAAGGATTCTGCTTCGAAAGATGCATCTTCCGATTACGCTTTTAAAGATCTTTTTAATAATGGGCAATTTAACCCGGAGGAATCTTACGTTACACAATTAAACCCATTGGCTGTTCCTTTTGTAGAAGATTATATAAAGCGGCAGGGAAAAGCGCTGGAAGCCATGAAGAGTTGGGCACAGCCATATTTAAGAATGATGGATGGCATTTTGATGAGTTATGGTATTCCCAAAGAAATGAAGTACCTGGCCGTTATAGAAAGTCATTTAAAACCAGCCTTGGTTAGCTGTGCAGGTGCTGTAGGCCCGTGGCAGTTTATGCCAGAAACAGGCCGCAGAATGGGGTTAGCCGTTAATGGTTTTTACGACGAGCGTACCAATTACTACAAAAGCACACACGCCGCAGCCAAATACATGAAGCAGCTATACAGCCAGCTTGGAGATTGGCTGCTTGTTGTGGCCGCTTATAATTGCGGGCCTGGCCGTGTTTTTAGTGCTATCAGAAAAACTGGATCGCATAATTTCTGGGAGTTGCAATACAGTCTTCCATTAGAAAGTAGAAATCATGTTAAGAAATTTATTGGCACCCATTATATTATGGAAGGCAGTGGCGGATTAACGACTTCTACCACGGAAGAATGGAATACGTTGCAAATACAAAGACAGAATCAGGTTACACAATTACAGAGCAGTATAACTACAGAAGAGTTAGTAAATACCAAAGAATTAAATGTTGTAGGTAAATATAATTCTATAATAATGGCCAAAAATTTGGGTATGGATATTGCAGAGTTTAACAACCTTAACCCCGGTTTTGATGCTTTAGTAGATAGCAAGAATGGTTACAACATGCATTTACCAGAGTTTAAAATGCAGTTGTTTAAAGCCAATCGCTACATCATTTTACACGAATGTATTTTAACTGCTTTGCAAAGCCCGCTTGGTATTTCTGGTTTTCCCAGCGAAAGCAGGCTTAAAGATGCCTCTCCAAGGAGAAAAAAATAATAACAATACTATATAAAAAAAAGCCAGCAATTATTGCTGGCTTTTTTTTGCCTTTTTTTTTCCGGTTACCACTCTTTTTGCCTGTTCTTTTATCTTTCTAAAATCGAAATTAGCAAGATAAACACCGCCTAAAATAATCAGCAAGCTGAGCATTTGTGCTACAGTTACGGTTTCGCCATAAACCCAGCCCCAGCCTAATGCTACAAAGGGTATGCCGTAGGTAACAAGTGATGCAAATACAAGACCACCTCTTTTCATTAACACATAAAAAATAACCGATGCAAAAGCGGTGCCTAACAGGCCAAGCAAGCAAGATGCAGCAGTTGCTTGCTGATAATTTGTATCGCCTAAAGGCAAAGAAAAAAAGCCCGAGAAGCTTAAAATAACTACCGATGGAATGATGAGTGATGAAAATGCAAAAGCCACTATAACCGTAGAGGAAACATCTTTTAACTTTTGCTGTACCATGTTTACATTAACACCATATAGTATGGTGGCCAATACTGCTAAACCGGTATAACCCAATTTACCCAAATCTCTGTGATCTTGAGAAATGAATAAAAAAACGGAGCCTGTAAAACCAAGTAAAATACCCCATATTTTGTTAGCGGCCACATTATTACCATACATAATAAAGCCAGCCAGAATTACAAAAATGGGCGTAAGTGCATTAATAGTGCCCGCAAGAGTGCTATCAATTTTGGTTTCGGCTATACAAAATAAAAATGCTGGTAAAAAGCTGCCCAAAATGCCCGAAAGAATAATATAGCCCGATAATCTAAATGGTATTTTTTTCCATTGGGCAATTAAAAATGGCAGCAATACCACGCCAGCCGATGAAATGCGGATAGACGCTACCTGATAAGGGTTTAGCAGCGGCAGGCCTTGCTTATCATACAAGCCTATTTTCATTAAAACAAAAGAGCTACCCCAAATAAGGCATAACATAAAAAATATAATCCAGTTTACTAATTTGTGTGGCATTTGCACAAAAATGCTATAAATAAACCGATTCAACTTAAAATACATTGTACTACTATTTACAATCAATCCCTATCTTAACCGCTCATCCATCAAAAAAAAAATACAATTATGGGAATGATTAAAGAATTTAAAGAATTTGCCATGAAAGGCAGTCTAGTAGAAATTGCGGTAGCCTTTGTAATGGGAGGTGCTTTTGGGAAAGTAATTACCTCATTTACCGATGGAATGGTAGCACCGATAATAGGATTACTTACAGGAAAAAGTCTTAATGAAAACATGTATGTGCTAAAAGATAAAGTAGCCGCAGTTACAGATGCCGCCGGTAAAGTAACTACAGAAGAAATACCTGCTGTAGCTCTAAAATGGGGAGCTTTTGTTACAGCTGTAATTGATTTTGTAATCGTAGCCTTTGTACTATTTTTAATTATAAAAGCTATTAATAGCTTAAAGAAAAAAGAAGTTGCGGCACCAGCTGGGCCTTCTAGTACTGACCTGCTACTTACAGAAATAAGAGATGCGTTGAAAAAATAGGCCAAAAAACTTTTAACCTTTATATTTGACATCAAACCCTTAGGGTTTGGGATTATTTAACCAAATACCAGAAACTGACATGAGAAAAGTACTATTGGCACTTGGAATAGGTGCATATAGCATCGGGGCTATAGCCCAGCCAGATAAATCATTAGCCGATCTGGCTTTAAGTAACAAGCAAAATAAAGATGGTAAAACAAAAGGCACCTGGACTAAAGGCGGTCTATTTTCGTTAAATGTAGCGCAAGGCAGCAGTGCAAACTGGGCAGCAGGTGCCGAAAGATTTTCTTTGAGCCTTAACACTTACGTTAATCTGTTTGCTAATAAAAAATGGGGTAAAAATGCCTGGGATAATAACTTAGACATGAATTATGGGCTTTTAAATACCACTTCGCAAGGTGTTAGAAAAAATAACGACCTAATAGATTTAAGGTCTAAATACTCTCACCAAATAAAGAAGAACTTGAATTTTGCTACGCTACTTAATGTTCGTTCGCAGTTTGCTGATGGGTACGATTATGGTGTAAGCTCTAAGCGTCGTATTTCAGGTTGGTTTGCACCAGCTTATGTAACACTTGCTCCGGGTTTTGAATGGAAGCCAACTGCTCATTTTAGTGTATTTGCTTCACCTGCATCAGCACGCTGGGTTTTATTTACCAATAAGCCCTACAGTTATCAGTATCAGGGTGGTATTAAGCCCGACGGTTCATCCGAGACCCCACTTTCTTCCGACTACGGTGTAGATCCTACCCGTGAAGTAGATTTTCAGCTTGGAGCATTTGTAACAGCAGGTTACCAAAAAGAAATTTTTAAAAATGTAAGTCTGAAAAGCCGTTTGGATGTTTACTCAAACTACTTACAATCCAGCCCATTAAACCTAGATATTTTTTGGACAAATGCACTTGTTATGAAAGTAAACAGCTGGCTTAACGTAACCTATAATATTGACGTTATTTACGATGACGACATCAAACAATTTGGCCCAAACAACAATGCAGCACGTACACAATACCGCTCTTTACTTGGTATAGGTATCGCTACCAAACTTTGATAACTACAACTTTTCCACATAAATTTTTGCAAGTCCCTCCCGTATCGGAGGGACTTTGTTTTTAGGCTACCTTGCCAGTAAATGATTGGTTAATAAGTTATCGGGGCAATGGTCATTTTATTCATTTTTAGGAAATTTTTGTATAGTAATATTAATAAAATAACTTACCCATTGACCCAATACCCAAAGACTTGGTTGAAATATATTAAAAAAAGCATCAATCTAAAAAAGTGAATACAATAGCGTATCAAATAAAACTACCACAGTTTGAAGGCCCTTTCGATCTTCTTTTATTCTTTATCGAAAGGGACGAATTAGACATTTATAATATTCCCATAACCAATATCACCAACGATTTTTTGGTGTACATCCATTCTCAGGAAAACCATAATATAGAGTTAAGCAGTGAGTTTATTTTGTTTATTAGCACACTAATGCGGATTAAAGCTAAAATGCTATTACCACGTAAAGAGGTAGATGCCAGTGGCAATGAAATAGACCCAAGGCAAGAACTAGTAGATAAAATACTGGAATACAAACGCTTTAAAGAAGCCTCTTTAAAACTGGCAGAGATGGAAGCTGTGAGGATGTTAATGTTTAAACGAGGCAATTTACAAAGCGATATCGCTACTATTGGAGAAGAGGCTGGCGAAGGCACAGAAATACAAACCATTACCATGTTTAAGCTAATGAAAGCTTTTGAAAAAGTAATGAAACGTGTGCACGAACGCAATAACAAACCTCAGCATGTGGTATTTAAATACAACCACACTATGGAGGGCATCCGCGATTACATGCTTTATACAGCCCGCCAGGAAAAAACGCTCAGTTTCGAAAAAATTTTCGAAATAAGCCAAGATCGTACACATGCTATCTTTCTTTTTCTTAGCTTATTAGAACTTTGCCAGCAGCAATACATGATGATTATTACCGGCGAAGGCAGAAACAATTTTATAGTGGAATGGAATAATGACCGCCCGGCTGATGTTGCCGACCTATTTACCATTGCCGGTATAACACAGCAACCAAGTTTAAACTAAGGTTTGGGATACAGGATATACCAAAAGCAATATCAAGCAAAACGTAAAGCGTTTTATGTATAGCCGTAAGCGTTTTATATAAAAATCATAATACCTAAATTGTAAATCCTATGTCTAGTTGGTTGTTATTATCTTTTGTAGCTGCTTACTTTATTATACTGTTGGGCGTGGCCTGGTACACTAGCCGCAATGCCAGCAACGATACCTTTTTTATAGGTAATAAAAACAGCAACTGGATGCTGGTAGCCTTCGGCATGATTGGCACTTCGCTAAGCGGCGTAACCTTTGTAAGTGTGCCGGGTGGCGTGGGTAATGGCGTAGGCAATGTATATAATGGCTTTGCCTATATGCAGGTAGCTATTGGGTATTTAATAGGTTACCTCGTTATCTCATTTGTACTGCTACCACTGTATTACAGGCTTAACCTTACCAGTATTTACAATTACCTGCAACAGCGTTTTGGCTGGGTGGCGTACAAAACCGGCGCCTTGTTTTTTATCATCAGCCGCACGGTTGGCGCCACTGCAAGGCTGTACCTTGTTATTAATGTATTGCAGTTTTTTATTCTGGATAAAATGAGCGTACCCTTTTGGGTTACTGCCACCGTAATACTGGTAATGATACTGCTTTACACCTTTGAAGGCGGTGTAAAAACCATTGTTTATACAGATACCTTACAAACCACTTTAATGGTAGCTGGCCTTATAGTTTGCGTAATATACATACTTAACCAACTTGGCCTTAGCGGCGGCGAAGCCCTGGGTAAAATGAAGGAAAGCGGCTACCTCAATATCTTTAATACCGATGTAAACAGTAAAGGCTTTTTTCTGAAACAAATTATAGGCGGCGCTTTTATAACCATTGCAATGACGGGCCTCGACCAGGAAATGATGCAAAAAAACATCAGCGTAAAACGGCTTGGTGATTCGCAAAAAAATGTAATGACTTTGGCGGTGGTGCTGGTAAGTGTATTGTTTCTTTTCCTAATGCTTGGAGGTTTGCTGTACCTCTACACCATTAGCAAAGGCGGCACCTACAGCGATGTGGAAATTGGTGGCAAAATTGTAAAACAGTTATTTATAGCCGATCCTGCTACCGGCCAGATGATTAATGTAATTGGCGATAAAATATTCCCAACAGTAGCACTTGGGTTTTTACCAACTGCCATTGGTATCATGTTTATCATTGCCCTTATCTCCGCATTATTTCCCAGTGCCGACGGGGCTTTAACCGCACTCACATCTTCTTTCTGCATCGATATTTTAGGACTAAAACAACGGGACGACCTCGACGAAAAAGGTAAAAAAAGGCTGCGGCTCACCGTCCATCTAACTTTTGCAGTTGTGTTTCTGGTTTGTATCATGGTATTCCATTGGCTCAATAACAATAGCATTATAGACATCATTCTAGATTTGGCCGGCTATACTTACGGGCCGCTGCTCGGGCTTTTTGCCTTTGGCATATTTACCAAAAAAGCATTGCCCAATACCCTTTCCATAACTGCGGTAGCATTGGTGGCACCTGTACTGAGTTATATCTTGGCTCAAAATGCCAAGGTATGGTTTGGTGGATATCAGATTGGAATAGAATTACTGATCATAAACGGTTTACTCACTTTTATTGGCTTGTGGCTGATCTCTAAAAAAACTGTAGGCATTAAAGAATACCACGCCGCTTAATGCCGTGTCTATTTTAATACAGTCTTGCTTAAAAATACATTTTTGGGCACCCGGGCGGGCTGTACGCAGTACTCCGCAGCCGCCGTAGCAGTTAGGTCAGCTTCGCATTTGCTATCATTTCTGCGGCGGCTTTACGGGGTACTTGCTGCCATCCCTGGTGCACTGTTCCAAAAGTCATCCTTAATTTCAACCTTACTTTTACACGTTTCTTTTAAAGTAACCATCAATGAATGAACTAACCAACCTTTCTAAAACCCGCCGGTGGAGCGAAAGCAAAGCCAACAGCAGCTGGATGATTTTTAAAATAATGGCCGAGTTTGTAGATGGCTTTGAGGCATTGGCAAAAATTGGGCCCTGCATTTCCATCTTTGGCAGTGCCAGAACCAAGCCCGGCCACCCACATTACGAGCTGGCTACAGAAATTGCAAGAGAACTGGCCCAAGAAGGTTTCGGCATTATTAGCGGTGGCGGCCCGGGCATTATGGAGGCTGCAAATAAAGGAGCGTTTCTTGCCGGTGGTAAATCCGTAGGGCTGAATATAGAACTACCTTTTGAGCAAATGCCCAATAGCTACATAGACCGTGATAAAAGCCTCAACTTCGACTACTTTTTTGTGCGGAAGGTGATGTTTACCAAATACAGCCAGGGCTATATTATGATGCCCGGCGGCTTTGGTACAATGGATGAATTTTTTGAAGTGCTTACGCTGGTACAAACCACAAAAGTGAGCCGCATACCTATGATACTGGTGGGCAAAGAATACTGGCAGGGCCTGTTAGACTGGATCAAAACCAGCATGCTCGATGATCATCAATACATACACCCGGCAGATCTGGAGTTGATACACATTGTGGATACCCCAAAAGAAGTGGTGGATTATATACTGGAGTATTACACCAAAAATAAGCTGGAGCCAAATTTTTAACAAAAATAGAGATATAATTATTGCAGATAAAAGCCCAATAGCATTACATCATTTCAACGGAGCGTCGCCAATGTCGCCCAATCAGGGGTATGCAGTTGGGTCAATACAAATTGCCCATTGACTTATTGACTATTGACCAAATGACCCCAACAACATTTGGCCACCGACCGTCATTTCTTTTACATTTGTAGCCCTATGGCAAACGAGAACAATTTCGCAAACATTATCAGCCACGCAAAAGAGTATGGCTATATTTTTCAGAGCAGTGAGATATACGATGGCCTGGCCGCCGTGTACGATTATGGCCAAAACGGTGCGCAGCTAAAAATAAACATCCGCAACGAGTGGTGGAAGAGTATGACACAACTCAACGACAATAATATTGTGGGCATTGATGCTGCTATTTTTATGCACCCCACCACCTGGAAAGCCAGTGGCCACGTGGATAATTTCAGCGACCCAATGATTGATAACAAGGACAGCAACAAGCGGTATCGGGTAGATCATTTGATAGAAGGTTTTGCCGAAACATTGGCAGAACAGGACGGCACCAACCCGAACGGCGAAGCATTATTGGCCGATATGGATGCATTACTTGCCATCAACAATTTTACCGGCCTTAAAAGCCTCATAGAAAATAACAGCATTAAATGTGGCATCAGCAAAACCTGTAACTGGACCGATGTTCGGGAATTTAACCTGATGTTCAGCACCCAAATAGGCAGTGTAGCCGAAGAAGCAGAAACCATTTATTTAAGGCCAGAAACGGCTCAGGGTATTTTTGTAAACTTTCTTAATGTACAGAAAACAGGAAGGATGAAGATTCCTTTCGGTATTGCCCAAACCGGTAAAGCTTTTCGTAACGAGATTGTGGCCCGCCAGTTTATCTTTCGGATGCGGGAATTTGAGCAAATGGAAATGCAATTTTTCGTACGCCCCGGCACCCAAATGGAGTGGTACAATTATTGGAAAGAAACCCGCAAAGCCTGGCATGTAAGCATGGGCATCCCTGCCGAAAAACTCCGCTACCACGACCATATAAAATTGGCACACTACGCAGATGCAGCTTTGGATATAGAATTTGAATTTCCGTTTGGCTGGAAGGAGCTTGAAGGCATACACAGCCGCACCAACCACGACCTTAGCAAACACCAGGAGCATAGCAAAAAAAAGATGCAATACTTTGATAACGACCTAGATGAAAATGGTAAACCTTATGGCAATTACATACCGTATGTGGTAGAAACATCCGTGGGTTTAGACAGGCTTTTTCTCACCATATTAAGCCTATCTTACGCCGAAGAAAAATGGCTAAAAGAAGATGGAACCGAGGACAGTCGGGTAGTATTAAGATTACCATTAAAAATAGCCCCAACAAAACTGGCTATATTGCCGTTATTAAAAAAAGATGGGCTACCAGAAATAGCAAAAGGGCTGATGAACGAATGCAAACAGGCGTTCCATTGCTTTTACGAAGAGAAAGATGCAATAGGTAAAAGGTACAGAAGAATGGATGCTATTGGCACACCGTATTGTGTAACTATCGACCATCAAACCAAGGAAGACAATACTGTAACCATTAGGTATAGGGATACCATGTTGCAGGAGCGGGTTGCACTTAGCGATGTAAGGCAAATTATAAACAATGCCATTAATTAGCAGATAATTTTATACTTTTAGCACTCACACTTCAAAACCCATACATATGGCATTAGCGTCTATTACACTCGGCATCTATAACCTCGGATTTACTTTTGCCATTGGCTTTGCTATAGGTTTTGGGTTGCAAGTACACAGAGTACGGCATTTTAGGCGTAAACAAATAAAAGCCGAGCAGGAAAAATTAAAAATGCAGGCAGAAATGCTTGGCATGGGTGCTTATTACGATAGCAATACAAACCTTTAATATTGCTAGTCTTCTATAATATTCAATAATTACAACTTAAAAAAATATTAGTCTAACCCGATACATATCACACATTGCATTCTCGTTTAAAAATACAATGAAAAAGAAATTGATATGTCTTTAGCTTTAATTAGCCTCAGTAGTTTCTATTATCCTGCAGCTATTTTTGGAGTAGGTTTTGCAGTAGGTTATTTTATACAAACTAGCCGCGTACGGCATTTTAGAGATAAACAAATACGTGCAGAACAGGAAAAGTTACACATGCAAGCACAGATGCTGGGCTTGGGTCATTACTATGATGACAAGACCAAACAATGAATCAACAAGGCCTTATTTTCAAATTGATTCTTCAAAATAGGGCACTTCGCCCAATGATACGGCCGCCTTTTGTTGCCAGTATGCCAATGTAACCACCTGCCCGTTTCTGGCATGTAGCAATCTTCCGAATACTGCGTTAACAGCATTAAAGGTTACATCGGTAACACCTACGGTAAAGGTGGCTGGCGGAGGTGGCGGAGTAGCAGCAGGTGTGGTGTCTTTCACTGCTACATCTGCTACAGGTGCGGGTTTGGCAGCAGGAGCCTTTGGTGGCGGCGAAGCCATTACTATTACTTTGTAACTGTTGTATGCCAATAAGTTTTGTAAAAAAGCCACCCTATCCGCGGAAGCATTTCTCTCCACAATGGCACATTTTACACCCTCCAGATCTTCAAATTCGTGATTTTTATTAATAGCCATAAAGACAATTTGTGATTTACGATTTAAGATTTACGATTTATAAAATCGCAATCAACTGTTGATTATTTATTTGGAAATTTTGCTTTTGAAACCAGCGAAAACCGTTCCTTGATGAAGCGACATTGGCGAACGTTTTTTAATCCCGTAGCATTACGGGACTCCGTTCGAATTTTGTGCAACTATTGAACCCATTTGAACTTTACGTTAAAATAAAAGCTTATACACAAATCGTCAATCCAAAATCGTAAATCGTAAATAAATTAGCGCCCCACCATCAACCCAAAAATATATTCATAAGCACCGCTTAAAACACCGGTAAGCAATACCCCAGCCATACAAATTACCAAAGCAATTTTGGGTTGAATGTTTGGTTTTATGGTTTCAATCGGATTTTCATTGGCATCCATAAACATGGCCTTTACCACTTTTAAATAATAGAACAGCGATACCACCATATTAAGTGCTGCTATGCCAATAAGCCAGTAATTACCCTTGGCTGCACCAGCTAGTAGCAGAAAAAATTTACCAAAAAAACCGGCCGCAGGCGGTATGCCAGCCAGAGAAAAAAGGGATAAAGCCAGCACCCAACTCAGCGCCGGATTGGTTTTGTAAAAGCCTTTGTAGTCGTCCAAATTTTCTTTGCCCGTAAAAGCACTTACCAAGCTCACCACACCAAAGGCACCCAGATTGGAAAAGATGTACACCAGCACAAAATACACCACCGAACTGCTGCCGTTGGCGGATTGGCCAGTAATGCCAATCAATATAAAACCTACCTGTGCAATAGATGAAAAAGCAAGGAATCGTTTCATGCTTTGCTGCCGCAGGGCAAACAGGTTACCAATTACCATGGTAGCCACCGACAGTAGGAAAATAATATTATACCAAATATCGGCCACCGGCTGAAATACAGTATATAAAACCGAAACAAAAACAAACAGTACTGCGCCTTTGGATACCACCGACAAATAAGCGGTAACCGCCACCGGCGCCCCTTCATACACATCGGCCGTCCATAAGTGAAAGGGTACTGCTGAGATTTTAAAACCAAAACCGGCTATAAGCAAAATGAAGGCAAATAGTTGTAAAGGATTGTTTCCGATAAGGGCTGATAACTCTGTAAAATTGAGCGTACCGCAAGTGCCATAAATCATGGATATACCAAACAATAACAGGCCAGAAGAAAATGCTGAAGAAACGATCATTTTAAGAGCCGCTTCGGCAGAGCGTCGTTTGTCTAAATCGAAGTTGGCGAGGGCTGCAAGTGGTATGGTACTTAACTCTAGCCCCAGATAGAACATCAATAAATTATGGCTGCTGAGCATAAAGAACATGCCGAGTAAAGTAGAGAGCAGCAACATATAGAACTCCGCCACATGCCCATGCTTTACCAGCCAGTGAGATGCCTGTAATGAGATAAGAAAAGTAGCCAGATTTAAAATATTTTTTTCGAAAACCAATAAGCTGTTGGTGCGAAACATATCACCAAACAACTGGCCTTCGGATGGAAAAATAAAACCAGCCACAAGGTTTATGAAAAGTAAAGTATTGACAAGGCCAAGCAGCCGTTCGTTCTTCCATTCTTTTGCCCCAATGGTGAGGAACAAAAGGATAAAGATGATTACTGCTATCAGCAATTCCTGTTTCATCAGTTGTAAATATTCTAACATTTTTTTACCGGGTTTCTGTTTTTTTTATTTGCCACGCCTGCCCCGCTTATTGCGGGGAATTACACGAATGGACACGAATGCTATTTATACTTTTTAACCGATAAAAGCCCTATAGTAGCAATCTGTTGAATGGAGTCCCGTAATGCTACGGGATTTACAACGTTCGCCAATGTTGTTTAATAGAATTAAAACTGCTGGTGAACAAAAGAAACGCTACTTGCAAATCATCATTTCCTTACTACTTCTACTACATTCTTCATAATTATTTCTGTTCCGGGTGTTATTAAATTATTGAGCCAAAAAGGTGCTACGCCGATGGCTACGATACCGATAATAAGCAGTGCCGCAGCGGCTTTTTCGTTCCAGGCAGCATCAGTTAGCAAGCTATGTTCGGGCGTTTCTACAGGGCCCATAACTACTTTGCCCACGGCTCTTAAAATGTACACAGCCGTTACCACAATAGATGCGCAGGCCACAATTGTTGCGATTCGATAAAACGCATCCGTATGTTCCCAAGAACCCATGAACACCGTCATTTCTGCCACAAAACCGCTAAAGCCCGGCAAGCCCAAAGAGCATAAACCAGCTATTACAAACACGGTAGAAATAAATGGCATTAGTTTTAGCAGGCCACCCAATTGCTTTACCTGCCGGGTATGTGTTCGGTCGTATATCATGCCGATGCAGGCAAAAAATAAGGCGGTCATTAATCCATGCGAAACCATTTGCATTACGGCACCGGTTAGTGCAGTTTTGGTAAGCATACCGATGCCTAACAACACAAAGCCACAATGGCTTACACTTGAATACGCATTGATGTATTTAAGGTCGGTCTGCATCATAGTGGCAAAGGCGCCGTACAATATAGCAATACATGCTAATACGATGATAATGTTGGAATAGCTAACGGCCGCATTGGGCATTAAATAAGTGGCTACACGCAGGCAACCATAGCCTCCAAGCTTCATACTAATACCCGCCAAAAACATAGAAGCTGCTGTGGGTGCAGAAGAGTGCCCATCCGGCACCCATGTATGAAAAGGAAACAGGGCAGTAAATATGCCAAAGCCTATAAATGCAAACGGAAAGAAGAGCTTTTGAGCTTCTGCCGGTATGGGAGATTGGGCAATTTGTAACAAGTCGAATGTATGATTACCGCTTCCTGTATCGGTGTTGAAATAAAGACCGGCCAATCCTACAAAAACGAGTGCAGAACCGGCCATCAGCATCAAAGCCAGCTTCATGGCACTGTATTCTTTTTTGCCACTGCCCCAAATGCCGATGAGTAAAAATTTAGGAATCACGGCTACTTCTAAAAAGAAGAACAACGTAAATAAATCCAGCGAAATAAAGAAGCCGTAAGCACCTACGCTGAGAAACATGAGGAGAAAGAAAAATTCCTTGTTCATCTTTTCTATTTTCCACGAAACCAATACCGCTGCCAGCATAACAAAAGCTGTTAGCAAAATCATGGATACCGAAATACCATCTGCACCCACGTGATAATTAATATTCCACGCCTCGTACCAGCTATGTATTTGCTGGAAAAGCATAGGCTCGGTATTGCCGGCCTTTCGTTCGTTGTTAAACGCAAACAATAACACAAATGACACCACCAACTGTGCTGTGGCACCTAGTAATGCCAGCACCCTAACCTGCTTTAAGCCTTTGCAAAAAAGCAGGCCACAGGCAGTGAGAAATGGGAGTAAGATGAGTATGGTTAAGTTCATGATTTATGTTCTGCTTTTAAATTATCGTCATTGCAAGGGTTCTTGCCCGCCTGTGCCGCCGTATGGCGGTGTGGCAATCCCCCGGCTATTCGTTAGCCTATTTGTATCAAATTAAAACCTCATTCTTAAATTCCAGGAGGTTGCCACGTCGGGTCAAGAACCCCTTCTCGCAATGACGGTCGTCTATTTCCTCATTTGCAAATCTGCTCATTTGGCTATTAAAAATTCATTTCCACAAATACAAAAACACTACCGCCAAAGTAACAATGCCTCCAAAAAAATAAATAGCGTAGTGCTGTACTTTGCCTGATTGAATACCTTTCAGCAACTCCGATGTTTTGACCGTTACCGCTGCAATTCCATTCATAATTCCGTCCACAATATTCTTGTCAATCCAGGCTGCCGGTTTTGCTATCAGGTTAACAATTATTTTTTTGGTAATGAATAAATAGGCTTCATCAATATAAAACTTGTGGTAGGCCGTTTTGTACAATCCACCCAACGAAGCGGCGATTTTTTCCGGCTTATTATTTTGTTTTTTATAAAGCACAAAAGCCAAGCCAATACCCACCACAGCTAACAAAACAGGTGCTACTGAAAAGCCTAAATGTAGGTGGGTTTCCAATGGCATTCCATCTGCGGTTACATAATGTGAAAAGGGAATAAGACCGGCCAGCAAAGCACCGGCACCCAAAATAACCAACGGCAATTTCATGGTCATTGCACCTTCGCCGTGGTAATGGTGCAATGCTGGTTCCTTATTCCAGAATATAGAAAAATACAGCCGGAACATGTAGAATGCTGTGATAGCTGATGTTACCAATGCCAGAATGTAAATGGATGTATTTCTTTCGTAAGCAGCCAGCAGTATTTCTTCTTTACTAAAAAAACCAGCGAATGGCGGCACACCGGCAATGGCCAGGCAGGCTATTAAAAAAGTGATGTGTGTAACCGGCATGTACTTACGAAGCCCCCCCATATCTTTTATTTCGTTGCTATGTACCAAATGAATAACCGCACCGGCACCAAGGAACAATAATGACTTAAAAAATGCATGTGTAAACAAATGAAACATGGAAGCGGTGTAACCCAAACCCGCTTCACCATCTTGTCCGCTAACGCCGAGGGCAAGCATCATGTACCCAATCTGGCTCATGGTAGAATAGGCCAATACCCTTTTAATATCGGTTTGGGTGCAGGCAATAATAGCGGCGAAAATTGCTGATAAAGCTCCTATCCAAGTAACCAAATTCAGCACCGCCGCATCCAGCGAAAACAGAGGAAATAATCTTGCTACTAAATACACACCCGCTACAACCATAGTAGCCGCATGTATAAGAGCAGATACAGGTGTTGGACCTTCCATAGCATCGGGTAGCCAAATGTGCAGGGGCAGCATGGCACTTTTACCGGCACCACCTATAAAAACCAATACCAATGCCCAGCTAAGTAAAGAAATACCCATAAACGAAGCCGCAGTTATCGTAATGTATTCAGATGAATTTGTATTGGTGAGCCGGTTAATCAATTCTGCAAAATCTAAGGTACCTCCATGGAAACCCATCATGAGTATGCCAATTAAAAAGCCAAGATCTGCAAACCTTGTTACGATAAACGCTTTTTTAGAAGCTGCTACAGCCGAAGGTTTTTGGAAATAAAAACTAATGAGCAGGTAAGAAGAAACGCCCACCAATTCCCAAAACATGTACATCTGAAAAATATTGGTACTCACCACCAAACCCAGCATGGAAAAGGTAAATAAACCCAGATAAGCAAAGTAGGTACTGTAGCGTTCCTCGCCTTTCATATAACCGAGACTAAAAATATGTACCATTAGCGAAACCACGGTTACCACCACCAACATCATGGCTGAAATAGGATCTAGTAAAATACCCATGTCGATGCTGAGGCCAGATGAAAAATGAAGCCACCTGTACTTCACCACAGGAATGGATTTGTAGATACCATCCATCTTTCCATCAATAAAAAAGTATTGGTAAGCCGCATAAATAGAAAGGCCTGCCGCTATTATTAAAATAGTGGTGGCTACAATTCCCGAAAAGGATTTGAACTGCTTTTTACCAAAAAAACTGAGCAGCAGAAAGCCAGCCAATGGCAGTAAAGGAATTAGTGGTATGTAAGAAGCGTAACTCATTTTTTATTTTTTACAAGAAGGATAGGAAAACGGATGACACGGATTTTTACGGGTTTGAACAGATTTTTTATAGGTATTTTGTAGTCAGTATTTTAAAAATTAGAAACCCGCTTTCATCCGCACCAATTCGTTTCACCCGTGTCCTTTCCTTCCACACAATCCTTTAGTATTTCATTTCGGCAGCATCTTCCACATCTATGGATTGATGGCTGCGGTATAAATTAATAATAATAGCTATAGCAACTGCTGCTTCAGCCGCTGCTATGGTGATGATAAATATGGTAAAAAAAATGCCGTCGAGTTTATTGGGGTACAAGTATTTGTTGAACACCACAAAGTTGATGTTGACGCTGTTCAAAACCAGTTCAATGGCCATGAGCATGGTAATCATATTGCGGCGGGTAAACAGGCCGTACATGCCAATGAAAAAGAGGGCAGTGCTCACAAAAAGGATATGTTCTATCGGTATGCCGTTCATGTGGTTTCGATTTTTGTTTTGGTAGCGATAACAATGCAGCCAATCATGGCAGCCAGCAATAAAATACTCACTACTTCAAATGGTAATGCAAACCCATCTTTACCGGTGTTAAGCATTTGGGTGCCGATACGATCCAGTTCCATATCGAATTTGCCATCGCCGGTTTTAAAGCCATAGTGGTAAATTAAATTATAAGTAAGTCCAAAGCCAAAGGCTACCGCCAGTAAAGCTGCAATCGTTCTTTTCAGCGGTGCCCTCTTCATTTCGAGCCCACTTTGTTGGGTAAGAAAAATGGAGAAAATAATGAGTACCACAATACCGCCTACATACACCACAATTTGCACCGCCGCTATAAACTCTACTGCCAGCCAAAAGTATAAACCGGCAATGCCCACCAACGAAAGCAATAACCATATTGCCGAACGGAATATTTTTCTGGTGGTCACAGAAAGAATCGCCGCACCAAGAATGATGGCAGAGAGCAGGTAGAATATAATTTGGGTGACAGTCAATTTTATTTACGATTTACGAATTACGAATTTAAAAAATCCAGTCTTTGCGATGGTTCTTGCCCGCCTGTGCCGCAGGATTGCGGTATGGCAACCCCCTACTATTTGTCAGCCTCCTTGTTTCAAAAATCAACCTGTCATTACAAATTAATGGAGATTGCCACGTCGGGGCAAGAACCCCGCCTCGCAATGACGGTTTTTTTTATTCCACCCCCTCTCTAATCTTAGAGCCCTGTTTGTTTAAAGTCTTTGTTAGCTTACTCCTGTCGAAAACGCTGTGTTCAAAATTTTGTGCCATTTTAATAGCATCTGTTGGGCAGGCTTCTATACAAAGGTTGCACATGGTACATAGCTCCAAATGATAAATAAATATGTCGATGGCTTTCTTCTTTTTGCCTTCGGGTGTGGGTTCTTGTTTGGTGATGATTTTAATAGTGCCATTGGGGCAGGCCAGTTCGCAAGCTGTGCAGCCGGTGCAGGCATGTTCGTTTTGGGCATCGTGTGTCATTACCACTTCTCCACGAAAGCGTTCGGCCAATACGAGTGTGTCTTTATTATCCGGGTATTGTTGGGTGATGTTTTCTTTGCTGTGGTGGGTAAAATAATAGCCTGTTACCTGCATCCCTTTCAGCAAAGACTTTACGCCATTGTAGACTTCTGATATGTAGTTTTTTAAAAACATTTGTTTCAATAATTGGGCACCCGCAAGGGGCGCCCCTACGTTCGCCGGTTAAAAATACCAACCCAATATTGCTATCAACGTTACCAGCAGCAGGTTAAACATGCTGATGGGTAACAAATATTTCCATTCTAAATTCAGTAACTGATCAATGCGTAACCGGGGGAATGTCCACCGGAACCACATGATGATAAATATTAGGAAAAAGGTTTTCCCGAAAAACCAGATGGATGACGGAATATAGTCCATGATGTGGTTAAAACCCTGCCAGTTGCCAATGTGGAAGGGCATCCAGCCGCCGAGAAATAGTGTAGCTCCCAATGCACACACCACAAATACATTTACATATTCGGCCAAAAAAAACAAGGCGAATTTCATCCCCGAATATTCGGTATGGAATCCGCCGGTCAGTTCGCTTTCGGCCTCGGCCATATCGAAAGGAGCACGGTTGGTTTCGGCAGTAACTGCAATTATAAAAATTACAAAAGAAATGATTGCTGGTATATGCCCTTTAAACAACCACCAGCCATTTTGCTGTGCGGCAATTATATCGCTAACTTTTACGCTACCTGTTAAAACCACAATTGTTAAAATAGATAGCCCTGCAGAAAGTTCGTAGCTCACAATTTGGGCACCACTACGCATGGCACCCATTAGCGAATATTTATTGTTGCTTGCCCAGCCTGCCATTAAAATACCAATTACAGATAGTGATGAAACGGCAGTAATAAAAAGTACGCCGATATTGATATCCCATATCTGAAAACCTTTGGCAAACATGAGTGGCGCCATAATAACCATGGCTACGATCATTACCAGAAATGGTGCTACATTAAACAACATTTTGTCGGCTCCATCAGGTGTTAATCCTTCTTTTACCATAAGCTTTATAGTATCGGCCACCGTTTGAAACATGCCTTTTGGCCCAACCCTATTGGGGCCAAGCCGCACCTGCATCCATGCGGATACTTTGCGTTCCATCATTATTAAAACCAGGCCCAGCATGGCAAATAGGGTAATAACAAGTACCGCCACAATCACAAATTCCAGCAATAATGCCCATGTGCCGCCAAAGGTGGCATTGAGCCATTGGTGAACGGAAGCTGCTATTTTTTCGAGGCTAAACAATGTTTTGATTTATGATTTCGGATTTATGATTTGATTTTTATTCCCAAGGCTAAAGCCATGGGTTAGTAAATTTGTTAGTATTCATTATCCATTTTCAATTAAAAAATTATCAATTAACTCACCTATCTATATCTGGTATCACCAAATCCAACGTGGCCATGATGGCTACCATATCGCCAAGTTTGTGGCCTTTTACCAGATGGTTTAATGCCGACAAATTAGAGAAACCTGGTGAGCGAAATTTAATACGGTAGGGTGTGGTGCCGCCTTCACTAACTATGTAAACCCCAAAATCACCACGGGCAGTTTCTACACGGCTGTAAAATTCGCCTTTGGGCAATTTTAAAACGGCTTTTGTTTTGGCCTGAAATTCGCCTTCGGGGATGTTGTCTATCAACTGATCAATGAT
This sequence comes from Chitinophagaceae bacterium, assembly GCA_043760535.1. Lineage (GTDB taxonomy): Bacteria > Bacteroidota > Bacteroidia > Chitinophagales > Chitinophagaceae > JAZKFT01. The sequence continues at coordinate 2,128 of JAYUOV010000323.1, read as the reverse complement.
GTGCATGGATTGCCGCATCTCTTCTATCCGAACTTTGTAACGGGCAAAACTGTCGCCTTCGGTAGCTAGTATTTCAGTAAAATTTATTTGATTGTACACTTCATAAGGGTAAATTTTTCTTATATCGCAACTAACGCCGCTAGCCCTTGCCGATGGGCCACTCATGCCGTAAGATATAGCATCCTCTTTTGTAATACAACCAATCCCTTTTGTCCTGTTCTGAAAAATAATATTGTCGGTAACCAGCGTATCGTACTCATCTATTTTGGAGCGGAAATGAACCAGAAACGATTTCACTTTTTTAGTAAAATTAGGATGAACATCATACATCACACCACCTGGCACCATATAGTTCATGGTAAGCCTGGCGCCACAACTTTCTTCCATTATTTCGTTAATCATTTCCCGTTCCCTGAATGCTAAAAAGAAAGGTGTAAGAGCGCCTACATCCATAGCTGCAGCGCCCCACCACAGTTGGTGGCTTGCCAGCCTTGTAAGCTCATCCATCAGCACCCTAATGTATTGTGCCCGTTGCGGTACTTCTATCTGCATGCCTTTTTCTACACATAAGGCACAGCCGTGGTTATTAATGTGGCTGCTTAAATAATCCATGCGGCTGGTAACATAAATAAACTGCCGGTAAGTAAGGCTTTCACACATTTTTTCTATTGATCTATGTATGTAGCCGAGGTGCGGTTCTACCTTTTTTACCGTTTCGCCGTTAAGGGTAATTACCAAATGCAGCACACCGTGTGTGGCCGGGTGTTGTGGCCCCACGTTTATTACCAAATCACCCGAAGAATCGCCATAGGTAAGGCTTTGGGTATTATCGCTAATAATTTCGGTTTGTCTGTACATTTTAGTTTCCCAACCTTAAAGGGCTGGGTTAGTAAGTTTGGTGATGGTTCAATTTATCTGCAATTCGGGTCTATTTAGAATTACAATTTTATCATGTTCACTGCATCTTCATAATCTTTTCTTAACGGGTTTTTGCCTTCCCAACCGTCGGGCAAAATCAGTAGCCGTAGGTCGGGGTGGTGTATAAAATCTACGCCAAACAGTTCATACACTTCACGTTCGTGGAAGTCGGCTGTTTTCCAAATTCCGGAAGCCGTTTCTATTGCCGGTGTTGCTCTTTCCAGTTTTGCTTTTACCACTATTATATGCCTATGAACTGTAGATTCCAGATGGTACACCATGGTGAAGTGTGTTTTAAAATCTACGCAGGTCAGGCAAAAGAGGTAATCGAAATATAAGGCCGCATCGGTGCGTAAAGAAGTTGCAAAAGCGAACCAGTTTAATGGGTCTATTATTACATTTAGCCATTCGCCACCTTCTTCAAAAGTGGCGGTGGGCAACAGTTCGGTTAGTAGTATTTGCAGTTCTTCTTTAGTCATTTTTTAAAATACGTTTTTTTATTAGCCAGGCGAAAGCCGTAATTCTATTGGGCGACATTGGCGAACGTTGTAAATCCCGTAGCATTACGGGACTCCGTTCGTCTAAAGTGCTACTATGAAACATGCGAAAACCCAATTTCTTTTGATACATTTTTATTGGCAAATAGGAGACGCCATAAATGGCCGTCTCTACACCCTACACCGGTTTCTCCATTTTAAACTGTTCCCTTGTTTGGCCGCTTTTAATTTTTTCTTGCAGGCTTATTAGTGCGTGTATTAAAGCCTCGGGCCTTGGTGGGCACCCGGCTATATATACATCTACGGGTATTATATGGTCGGCACCTTTTACCACAGAATAGGTATTGTAAAAAAACGGGCCGCCGCTTGTGGCGCAGGCACCCATGGCCACTACATATTTGGGGTCGGCCATTTGATCGTAGAGGCGTTTTAGAACAGGTGCCATTTTGTTTACAATGGTACCTGCTATAATAATCACATCGGCCTGCCTTGGTGTGGCACGGGCTACTTCGAAACCAAAGCGGCTCCAATCGTATTTGGCAGCGGCGGCACTCATCATTTCTATGGCACAGCAGCTAGTGCCAAATACCAGCGGCCACAGCGAATTACTGCGAGCCCAGTTTATTACCTGATCCATTTTGCTAACCAATATACCACCGCTGGGAGACTGGTACACGTCGCCGGGAAAAGCCCCCTCCGCCCCCGGGGGGGGA
>JAYUOV010000322.1:0-23705 GCA_043760535.1 Chitinophagaceae bacterium | reverse complement strand
AAGATATTTCGGGATCAATTTATTTGAGAGATTAATGGTAGCAGCGCTAGAAAAACCTTGGTATAAAACTTAAACCAAATTGCGGATAGTCATTCAATCTATACAAATCCACCAGGTGGGTAAACCCCTAAAACTGCCTGCCAGCAAGGCAAACGTAATAACCATGACGCAGGCAATACGGCCAAACTGAATCACCCGTTTATTATTTACCGCATCTTGGAGCGGCCCAACAAATGCTAATGCAATCGCAATATGGGCAAAGGCCAGCCAATCGAATCCATAAGACATAAAGGGATATTGCTGGTTTACATCACTAATAGCGGCAAGTACTTTCCAAAGCCATTTACCCACCACCGTTTGTTGAGAAGGAAAATACTCCGACAAATAAATCATCAGAGCCTCGATGGCCAAAGCTGTAAGGCCGCTGAGTGCCAAAACCACAATGAAAAAAACAATCCATCTACGGATAGCTTTTCTTAAATTTAAGGTAAAGCGTTGTTGATTAGTCATTTTTATTAAAAGTGCTTTGAATTTCAAAGTGTTTGGGTAAAAAAAATAAATTTTCTTCTTTTTTTCTAAGGTGATATGTCAGATGTATTATTTTATTCTCTGGGGAAATGCCCCGGATGGTCTCTGCGAAAGCATACTTTTTTTAAAGCACCAAACTGAAGTATTACTGCAATAACTGCGGCAGCCAATGCAGTTTCTAATAAAGGGAGGTTTAGAGTTGCAGAGAGCGCCATATAATTTGAAAATAAAAAGAAAACGCCAATGGTTAAAAGCACGGCACTTAAAAGCAGTGTGAGAAATATATTACCAGCAGAAAGCTTTTGCTTATGCAGCATGTACAGCAGCAGCCAAATAATAAGATATACAGGAAAAGAGAAGATTGCACCATACGAAGCACCTTTAAAGATCAGCGTGGGTAAACTGAGTTTTATCTTGCCCGATACAAAATAGAGACCCAATACGGTATTGATAAACAATGCCGTAACCCAAATAAAGATGGAAATGCCAGCTATTTGTTTTGTAGTAGCTTTCATAAATTTCAATTTGATTCTTTTTTTATCCCACCCCTTTAATCATCTTTTCCAATGCTTCCAAATGCTGGCGAAATGCTAATGCTCCTGCTTTTGTAACAGCATAAGTTGTATTTGTTTTTCGGCCAATAAACCCTTTTTTTACCCTAACATAATCATTCTCTTCCAGCGATTTCATGTGGCTTGCTAAATTGCCATCTGTAATCTGTAGTAGCTCTTTCAGTTCGTTAAAACTCTGCCCGGTATTCACCATAAGGGCACTCATAATACCAAGGCGTATCCGGCTATCGAATGCTTTGTTTAGGTTATCTATGTTAATAGGTTCTGGCAATTGTAAAACGATTTGTTGATCAGGTCTTTCACTCTTTATTAGCGCTGTATTCTTTCGTATTTCCACCACATTAAAAAGCCATACACAATGTGCATTATACCAAAACCTGCCGCCCAAAAATACAGGCCATAACCTACAAACCACAGGTTAATGATACCCAATATTATTTGTGCATAGCCCAAGTATTTTACCTCCCCCAAAGTATATTTAGAACCGTTTACCAAAGCAAGCCCGTAAAAAATAAGACAGCCAGGCGCTATTATTTCCCAATACCCTAATTGTAAAGCTCGTATTAAAAAGAAGCCCCCAGTAAGCATGGGTATAATAACGTTTATCATGAGCCTGAGAGAAGCGCTGCCAAACAAGGGTATATGCTGCTTTTTACTCCGCATCCATGTAAATAAAAAAGCCAAGATAAAAGCGGCGATGAATGTGCATAAAGCGATCCATATCAATTGATGAATCAGTGTGTCGTAGGTACTTCGTTCCGCCAGCAAATCTTTTTGGGCTAAACCTGAGAGCGGCGGATAAACTGCATAACCAGAATCTTTGTGCAATACATCTGATAAAGCAGAATGACCAAACCAAGCACCTACCAAAGCACAGCCACCAGCAGCTACACCACTCCACCCACTTAGGCTAATAAAGCGGCTGCTCCGTTCCATCATATTTTTTATTTCCCGTATGGATTCCAATGAACGTTGTTGATCATTCATAAAAGCACTTTGAAATACAAAGTAAATAAAAAATGTTTCAAATAGCAAAACAATTTTTTATTTTGTAATTATAAGCACAGCATCTTCTATTTATATATACAGCAAAAACCAACTTACATGCACCCTGTAATAGCCAATACCCCAAAGCCGCCCTACTATGCAGTTATATTTACATCGCTAAAAACTGATGCAACAGAGGGTTACGATGCCATGAGTAACCGCATGGCCGAACTTGCTATGCAGCAACCAGGCTATTTGGGCCACGAAAATGCCAGGGATGGTATTGGCATTACAGTAAGCTATTGGCAAAACCTAGAAAGCATCAAACAATGGAAACAACATACTGAGCATCTTTTTGCCCAACAGCAAGGCCAGCAGCAGTGGTATAGCCATTATAAAACTAGAATTTGTTTAATAGAAAGAGATTATGGATTTGAGAAATAATGCCGCTACCACTACCCTATTGCTTCGTCTATAGATTGCAGTATCAGTGTACAGCATTTTCTTATTTCAGCTTCGCTGATGATTAATGGTGGAGCCACTCGCATATACTGGCTACCAAATAAAAACCAGTCGGTTATCAGCCCATTTTTAATACAGCTTTTTATAATAGCATGGTTTTGTTCAAAGCTCTCAAACTCAATAGCCATAAGCAATCCACAGCTTCTTAGGTTCTTTATTTTTGGGTGAATAAGCAGGGAATGGAACAGCGCTTCTTTATCGAAAACGGTTTGTATATACGTTTCATGCTGTAAAATTTCAAAAGCTGCCATGCCAGCTGCACAGCATACTGGGTGCCCGGCAAAAGTGCTTATATGCCCCAGTACCGGATTATGGGTAAGGGTTTGCATTACTGTTTTAGCAGCCACAAATGCACCCAATGGCATCCCACCACCAAGGGCTTTGCCCAATAACAAAATATCGGGTACTATATCATATTGTTCAAAAGCCCAAAGGCTGCCCGTACGGCCAAAGCCCACCTGTATTTCATCCAGTATTAACAATGTTCCTGTTGCATCGCATTGTTGGCGTAAAGCTTTCATCCACTCTACGGATGGCGCATGTACACCTGCCTCTGCCTGTATGGTTTCGGCTATTACACAAGCCGTATTAGTGGTAATGTAGCTAATGCTTGTAGCTACATTAAAATCCAGATGCAGCACATCGGGCAGTAAAGGGCGGTAGGCATTTCTCCAGTACTCATCACCCATTACACTTAACGCACCGTGTGTGCTGCCGTGGTACGAATTTTTAAAACTAATAATTTGAGAGCGGCCGGTATAACGTTTGGCTAGTTTTAAAGCCCCTTCAGTAGCCTCGGTTCCGCTGTTGGTAAAATAAACACAGTTAAGTGTTGCGGGTAAATGATTGGTAAGCATTTTGGCATAAGCCACCTGCGGTTTTTCTATAATTTCGCCATACACCATCAGGTGCATATAATCGTTTGCCTGCTTAGTAATAGCATCTATTACCTGCTGGTTACCATGGCCAATATTGGCTACGCTAAATCCGCTAATCAGGTCTATGTAGGCTTTGCCATCCGCATCCCACATGGTGCATCCTTTTGCCTTTACTATTTCAAGGCCAATAGGTTCTGGCGATGTTTGAGCCACATGGGCCAGAAATAATTCACGGTTACTTATACTGTTCATTCTTTGTTTTATAGCTGCAAAAATCGTTTTTATACCGTAAGCACAGTAAAAATGTACGACTGTTTAAAAAACAAACCCGCCTTCTTTAGCCTTATCAATGTTTTTTACTATAAATGCCTATTCTTTTTTAGCGGCTTGTCTTTACTTTAATAAAATATTTCATGGCGTAAGTTTACATTCTGAAGGTTTTGTATGTACACAAAACGTAGTAAAATATTTTGCCCTAAAAGTGTTTCGTGTAATTTATTAGCCGCCAGCAACACCATGTATCAACTTATTTCTTATGCCCAATAAACATGTATTAATGTTTATTTTATCTATATTTTACATTACATAAAAAACAGTAAGTTACGCAGCACATGCCTATTTTTAAAAGCATCATCTGCTATAATGTACTTTGCTATTACGTAAAAAACGAGCCGCTGATAACCGAGTTGGGTACCATTACCAATGACTTTGTATTAGAAGTAAAAAGCAAGCTAAATAACAGATTAAAACAACGACATAACTTCGAAACTCCAATTCAGGTATTTAATAAATTATTCATAAATAAAAAAGTTGCATTTATTACTTGAATCTGTCAATAATTTAACCCAAAAAATGATAACAATGGCAAACCCATACAATACCATGAATAGGAAATAGTGGTTTGTAATGGGTATTTATGCGTCGGTAAAGCATTTCCCTTTTTATGTGCCATTACATAAATACCATCAAAAATATTTTGGGTTAAAAAATGATACTGGTAATTTGGCTGCCCGTACCATAATCATCGATCAACTTTTACCTAATGCCACAAACAGATACACAAAAAGCCATAATGTTAACTGAGAAATTTAAACAAGAAACCTTAGTTAGCCATGCTGATTTATCCGAATTGAAAAGCATCCTCCGCTTTCATGAACACCGGTATTACATACAAAACGAGCCGCTGATAACCGACTTTGAATACGACCGCTTGTATAAGATATTGGAAAAAGCAGAACAGGAAAATCCTGACTGGGTTACACCCGAAAGCCCTACCCAACGGGTAGGTAGTAGCTTAAATGATGGCTTTGCAACCGTGCAGCACCTGGTACCCATGTTAAGCCTCAATAATAGTTATAATGCCGAAGACTTGCAGGACTTTGACCGCAAAGCAAGAGAAGCAAGTGGCCTGGCCGAAATAGAATACTGTGTGGAGCCAAAGTTTGATGGAGCAAGCATTAGTTTGATTTATGAAAACGACTTGCTAACCCGTGCCACCACACGTGGTAATGGTGTGGAAGGCGATGATATTACGATGAACATAAAGCAAATTAGATCCATCCCACTTTCAGCAGCATTTAGCACTTATGGCATACAGCAGATAGAAATTCGTGGCGAAGTAATTATGACCACAAAATCTTTTACAGCCTATAACGAAAAGCTGGTGCAGCAAGGCTTACAGCCGGTAGCTAACCCACGCAATACTGCCGCCGGAAGCCTAAGAATAAAAGACCCGAAAGAAGTAGGCAGGCGTAACCTCGATGCGTTTTTATACCATGTAAGTTTCGTGAATAGTGATGCGTTAGACGTGAATAGTGGGGCGTTAGACGTTGGTAAGGAAAATGCTATTTCAGCAGCTACAACTCGCCACTCACCACTCACCACTCACGATTCTCTCACCACCCACAGTGCACAACTAAAAATGCTTTGGGACCTTGGCTTCCGTTCTCCCGAAAAAGAAAAAAAAGTAGTACAGGGCATACAGGGCGTTATAGATTATATTCGGCATTTTGAAGCAGGAAGGGAAAGCTTGCCATACGAAATAGATGGTATGGTAGTAAAAGTAAACAGCATCCCAATACAGGAAAACCTGGGGCAAACAAGCCATCACCCACGGTGGGCTATTGCCTTTAAGTTTAAAGCCCGTCAGGCAGTTACTACATTAACAGGAATAGAATTTCAGGTAGGGCGTACGGGTGCAGTTACCCCTGTGGCCAAGCTGGAACCGGTGCATTTGGCAGGCGTTACAGTAAGCAGCATTTCCATCCACAACGAAGAGTACATAAAAGAAAAAGACCTTAAAATAGGCGACAGTGTTTTAATAGAAAGGGCTGGCGATGTAATACCACAGATAGTAAAATCTATGCCGGAATTAAGAACCGGAAACGAGCAGGAAATTATTTTTCCGGTAAAATGCCCGGTATGTAGCAGCCAGTTATTTAAAGAAGAGGGAGAAGCGGTATGGCGTTGTATAAATATAGAATGTGCGGCACAGGTGGTAGAAAAAATCATCCATTTTGTAAGCAAGGATGCCATGGATATTAAAAGTTTTGGCGAAGCCAATGTGCGGAAATTTTACAACATGGGTTTGCTCAAAGATATTCCCGGAATTTACACCTTAGATTTTGGGGCCATTGGTAAAATGGAAGGCTTTGGTAAAAAATCAATCGACAATTTACAGGCAGCTATAGAAGCAAGTAAGCAGCAGCCGCTGCACCGGCTCACCTACGGCTTAGGCATAAGGTTTGTAGGTGAAAGCACGGCCAAAACCCTTGCCAATGCTACCACACACCTGATGAATTATAAAGACAAAACCGAAGAAGAACTGCAACAGTTGGAGGATGTAGGTGTTAAAGTGGCTCAAAGTATACATCATTTTTTTAGCAACGAAGCAAACCTAGATATGCTACACCAACTGGAAAGCCTGGGGCTGAAACTTACAAATGATAAAAAAACGGCAATTGTACATGGCGGCCTTAGCGGACAAACATTTTTATTTACCGGCACGCTGCCCACATTAAAAAGAACCGATGCAGAAGCCATGGCCGAAAGCCGTGGCGGCAAATTGGTGAGCGGAGTAAGCAGTAAACTTAACTATCTGGTAGTGGGTGAAGATGCAGGCAGCAAGCTGGAAAAAGCCAAGAAGATAAATACCATCCGGATTATTAGCGAAGCAGAATTTTTAACATTGGTGGAACAAACGGGAGCATAAGGCTAGCCGAAGCTGTTAAGTGGCAAGGTTAGGAGTGGCTGGTTTTCAATAACCGTTCTTTTGCTTATTTTGTGCCACATATTATAATAGTCACATGTTCAACATCCGCATATTACCAGCCCGTAAACGTATAGCCCTTGTAGCCCACGACGGTAAAAAAACCGAACTTACTGAATGGGCTGAATATAATAAAACAGCGCTGGCAAGGCATGAGCTACTTGCTACCGGCACCACCGGCAGACTATTAGAAGAGCAGCTAGACCGACCAGTAAAGAAACTATTAAGTGGCCCACTTGGCGGCGATCAGCAAATAGGAGCCCTCATTGCCGAAGGCGAAATAGATGTACTAATTTTTTTTTGGGACCCCATGGAAGCACAGCCGCATGATAGCGATGTAAAAGCACTACTTCGTATAAGTAACACCTGGAACATTCCCTGTGCCTGCGATAGAAGCACAGCCGACTTTTTGCTTACTTCGCCACTAATGAATAGTGTGTACGAAGTGCATATTCCAGACTATAGCGGCTACCTGAAAAGAAGCATCCAAATCTAACAACAATTAGTAGCTGCAATACTTCAGAACTTCTTTCCCCTCACAGTTTTTGAATGCGTAGTTTTTCTTTTTTTTTACCCAGCGAAATCCGTACCCTGATGGGGCGACATTGGCGACGCCCCGTTCAACTGTTTGCTACTATTGGGCTATTAGACTGAGGATAATAAGCGGTTACAGGAGTTGTAAATAAAGATTGGAGCATCGCGAAGGAGGGAAAATAGAAATCCTTCAGCCCCACTTTTGCCAAACCCCATTTTGGGTGTATGCTTAGTTTCTTGGGTAGATTATGTGGTTTCTGTCATACCAAACAAGATAGAAAACACCCTTAAATAAAAAACCACAAACTCGGGCAGCTTGAACGTATTGTAAGTCAAATTGATAAAGTGTAGGAAGTTCTTCGTCTTTTAATAGTTCTGGTTTATTTGATAAAATGGCTTTGAAATCTTTACGACTAATAGATACTCGGTTGTCGTCAAAATCTATTTTATGAAATCTATAGTTTTTTGTATCGTGAAGTGTTTGATAAGATGTGTCAGATATTTTCCTAAGTCCTTCAAGGAAGCCTCTATAGTCTTCAAGTGAAAGTCCTTTTGAATTAAAGCATAAGTCCCCGCCGTTTAAAGAAAGATAGTCAAATGCAAAAATTGGCTTTAGATTTTTTATGTCATAGAAAGAATAACCTGCTGAACCTAATCTATACTTTGAAACTTCATTTAGAATTTTATCAATTTGAAGCAAAGGGTCACCAATGTTAAACCCTTTCTTCTTTTCGGGTTTAGCCATAAATGTTAATCGGCAATTAGAGAACTATAAAAAGCCTTTATTTTTGGTTTAGGGATGATGTTATTGCATGGTTGGTGTGGTGGAACACCTTCTCTAGCTTCAATCCAAGGGGTTTCATTATGGCTTAGTAATTCAAGTTGAAAGGAAGTCATGCTGCCATACTTATCCAAAACCGAATAAATTAATTCAAGTTGTTCTTCTGTGATTTTATTTTTAACAATAATTGCATTAACTAATGCGTCTGGTGTGTCAAATTCATCAGCAACTACCCTTAAATCATTGAATCCAAATTGCTTTAATTCATGGTATAAAGATGGCAAAACAGGCCCATGGACCCATGCTTCAAAATCTTCTTCCATTAAAGGGGTGATTAGATGTACCAAATTCCACGCCTCAACATAATACAGAAGTTTTTGCAACTTTTTAGGTGAAATGGTGTCACCCTTTTGGTTAACGTAATGTGTTACAATATGTGCAATGTCGGTCGCAATCATGGTACGAAAGTATGTCTAATAGTTAATTTTGTACGTTAATTTTATTATTACATGTTAAACAGCTAGTTGCTAAAAGCTTACGTCCAACTGTACAGTACAACAAGCAAAAGAGTGTAAGTGTGATAATAGTGTACTGCCCGTACACAGCCCAATCCTGCACGTAAGCCCCTGCCCCAAAAATCAAAAAATAAAATTTCCGCTCCATGCAATGATTGCAATCCGGCTGCCGTCAAATACTATTGCACACGCCAATGGATAGCAAAACCCTGATACATGAATGTTTGAAAAATAACCGTGCGGCACAAAAGCATTTGTACAATACGTATGCCGATGTGATGCTGGGCGTATGCTACCGCTATACCAAAAGCCTGACCGATGCCGAAGATGTGCTACAGGAAGGCTTTATAAAAGTATTTACCCATTTGCAACAGTACAAACAGCAAGGCGAATTGGGTGCCTGGATTCGGCGCATAATGGTACACAGCTCTATAGATTATTTAAAAAAGCACAGCCGCTACCGAAACGAAATGGCCTACGAACAACTGCCCATGCACCCGGTAAGCGACGAAAACCCAGCCATTCTATTAGATACAAAAGACCTGGTGGAATTGATTCGGGAATTACCTGCGGGTTATCAAACAGTGTTTAACCTTGTGGCTATTGAAGGTTTTAACCATATAGAAACCAGTGAGCTGCTCGGCATTAGCGAACAAACAAGCCGCAGCCAGTATAGCAGGGCAAGGGCGGTACTGGTAAAAAAATTAAACAATATTTCTTCATCCTCAATACCTCAGTCGTATGCCAGGTGAATTTGAAAAAGAGATGCAGGAAAGGGTGCAAGACTTTCGCATAAGCCCCCGCCCACAGGTGTGGAAGCAGGTGGAAGCTGCCCTGCCCGAAGAGAAACGGAAACGCAGGTTTGCATTTTGGTGGTGGCTGCCATTGGGCCTGCTGATTAGCGGTGGTATATGGTACGCCGTTGGCGGAAATAAAACCACTTCCATGGCCGAAAACACCCTGCCAGTAACATTGCAGGCACCGCAGCCAACAGATAGTTTTACACAGGTAAAGGATGTTACTTTAAATAAAAAGAATACAACCTCACCGGCTTTATCGGCTATTGTAGCTGAAAACGCAAAGCCGGCTAATGAAAAAACGAATAAGGCCACTGTAAAAATCAAAGATGTTTCTGAAACAAATAATAAGGTGGCAGTAAGCAGCAACGAGGTTTCGAAATCGAATAACAAACCAAAAGTAAAAAGCTATTTGGCCAAAGTGAACAGCAATAGGGAACTGCAAAATAGCAGTAAGGTTTTTGAGAACAGCAACAAGGCTATACAAAATACAAACAACACGGATACAGGCACCAAATCGGTGTTGCAAACCGGCAACGATAATTCTGAAATAACAAAAAAAGCAATAGCAAGAAATAAGGAGAATGAGAACACAACCTACAAGGGCGAAGAGCGCCATCGCTTGGTTAAAGAGGGAGAAGATGCTATGTTACAATCAACCATAACTAAGCCCATAGAAGGATCAAGTAAGGAAACATTGCAAACAAAAGATTCTGCTGCAACTACTTTACCTGAAAACCCTGAAATAAACCTGGAAGCAACTAAAAATACCAGCAATACAGATACCGTTTCAAATGCGGTTCCTGCGGCTGATAATCCCCCGCAAGTACCGGCTCCAGATAAAAAAGCAATGCAGGTAAGCTGGCAGTTTTTTGCATCGGCAGCAATGAGTAATACAAAGTCTGCCTTGTTTGGCAGTATGAATAAAAGCCTGGAGAATGCTGCTCGGGCAAACAGTATGATTGTAACTCCGGGCGGAAATATTAGTAATAACAGTGCACAGAGAGCAACACCCGGCTTTAGTTATGCAGTAGGCATAGAGAGGCTGCAAAAGATGGGGAAACGCTGGCAATGGTATGCTGCCGTACAATACAGCTACCTCAGCAACCATCAGCAAACCGGAGCCAAAAAAGATTCAGCTATCAGCATTTTTGATAATACCGGATTCTCTAATACTGCAGACAGAAGCAAAGCCCTGGTGCCTGGCTTTTACTACACAGGAAACACCTTAACCCACACCAATACCATACACCAGCTTGGGTTGCAAACCGGGCTGCAATACACCCTTAACCCTGCTGGTAAAAAACCATTCAGCCTTCGTGGTGGCTTAATGGCCAACTGGCAGATAGCTACCAAACAACTGCTGCACGATGCTACAAAAAGTGCTTACTATTATTCGCCCACAACCACACATCATTTTACTATGGGTATGCAACTTGGCATTAATTGGAAAATTGGCAAAAGGCTCAGTTTAGGAGCTTTTTACCAATACATTGTTACCCCCATAAATAAGATAGATATCGGAATATACCTGCACTGGCATCTTACCGGAGTTAGAGTGGCCATACCGCTTGGTAAACATTAAAAAAATCATTTTCTACATTCTTTAATCCTTTGCCGCCTGCGGCAAAAAAAAACTGTTACCATGAAAAGATTACAAGTAAAAGCCTTTGGTGCTACAGCAATAGTTCTGACTACAATGCTGCTTACCGGCTGCTTAAAAGATAGTGGCTACCAGCGTTACACCATGTACACACCCGTATATAAAACCACAGCGCAAGTACGTGCAGCCATAAAAAGCGATGTGCCTACACCGGTAACAGAGCCTGGCAAAATGTACATTATTGGCAACTATATTTTTCTGGCAGAAAAATTACAGGGCATCCACATTATAGACAATACCAACCCGGCCAACCCAGTAAATAAGGCCTATATAAAAATACCCGGCTGCGAAGACATGGCTGTAAAAGGCAATACACTGTATGCCGATTGCTACACCGATATGATGGCGATAGATATTACCGACCCGATGAATGTGGTGCTTAAAAAGCATATCGTAAACCTTTTCCCCGACAGGCGTTGGGTAGGCAATTTTTCGGTAGATACCAACCGGGTAATTACCGAATGGATAGCCAAAGACACCACCATAAAAGTAAACGCTCCACAGCAAAATTTCTTTAGCCAGAACAAGTTGTTTTCAATGGACTCCAGGCAATCATTTACTTCGTTAACGAACAGCGGCACCACCGGCAATACAACAGGGCAGGGAGGCAGCATGGCACGGTTTGCAATACTTAACAACTACCTGTACACCGTTACAAGCAGTACACTTAATACAGTAAATATCAGCCAGCCACAGTTACCTGTTTTAAACGGAACCGTAAACTTGGGTTGGGGTATAGAAACGATTTATCCATTTCAGGGCAACCTGTTTATTGGGTCCACTACTGGTATGCAAATATTTAGTGTTGCCAACCCTGCTGCACCGGTAAGACAAAGTAGCTTTAGCCATGCCCGCCGTTGCGACCCTGTAATTGCAGATAGCATCTATGCCTTTGTAACCCTGCGTGGTGGCAGTTTTTGCGGCGGCTTTACCAGTCAGTTAGATGTGTTGAATGTGCAAAATGTTTTATCGCCCACGTTATTAAAAACGTATATGCTTACCAGCCCGGCAGGGTTAAGTAAAGATGGCAACTGGCTTTTTATCTGCGATGGAAAAGATGGACTTAAATGTTTTGATGCTGCCAATGTGATGGATATTAAATTGCATAAAACAATAATGCTTCCTGAACCTTACGACGTTATCTGCCTTGGCGGAATTGCCATTGTAAGTGCAGCAGACGGGCTCTACCAATACGATTATAGTAATATTAACGACATAAAATTATTGAGTAAAATTGGGTTGCGGTAAAGCGCCCTGGCCCACGGTGGGGGAATTTGGAACCCTGCCAATGACGGTTACACTTTTTAATTCTTCTTGTACCAATATCATTTATCATGAAACAACTGCTTTCCCTTATTACCGCATCTTTTTTCTTGTTGCATGTAGCTGCACAATCATCCGCCCAAAAAGAGAAAGTACATTTTAGCAGCATTAATACCTTGGGTATTATGGCAGGCGGTACTGGCGAAGGCATGGCCATGCAAACCACAAATGGGGTACGGTATAAAAGCTGGAACTTTGGTATTGGTACCGGTATAGATTGGTACGGTGTAAGAAGCATTCCCCTGATTGCAGATGTGCGCCGTTGTTTTACAAATAAAAAATACAAGCCATTTGTTTATACTAATGCCGGTGTTAATTTTCCGTGGGAAAGTGGCGGCACACAATTTACTGGCAGCTTATTCGAAACACAAACCAACTACGAGCCTGCCTTTTGTGGCGAATTTGGCGTTGGCTATAAAGTGTCTTTTAAAAACCAAACGGCTTTTGTAATGAGTGCAGGTTTCAGTTATAAAGAAATCAGGGTGGAGCAAACAAGTTCCACCGGAATTCCCGGCTTTGGCAAAACAACTAATTTCTACGAGTATTACTACCGCAGAATTGCAGTGCGGATGGGGATTAATTTTTAAGGTTTACCAGCTATGTTATCCACCTCCGTCAGGCAAGAACCTGCCACCTCCGCCAGCGGAGGACACTCGGCGGA
The DNA here is from genome assembly GCA_043760535.1 of Chitinophagaceae bacterium. Lineage (GTDB taxonomy): Bacteria > Bacteroidota > Bacteroidia > Chitinophagales > Chitinophagaceae > JAZKFT01. The sequence continues at coordinate 10,676 of JAYUOV010000322.1, read as the reverse complement.
GATGCTTTATTGAATATTGAGTTTTAGCTTCGGAAGTCTTTTCACTCACGTCTCACCACTCACATTTTTACCACCTCATTAAAGCACTTGCCCAGGTAAAACCGCTGCCGAATGCTGCAAGGCATACTAAATCGCCCTGCTTTATTTTACCTTGCTCCCATGCTTCGCATAATGCTATGGGTACCGATGCGGCAGTTGTGTTACCATAGTGCATAATGTTATTATACACCTGTTCGTCGGTTAGTTTTAGCTTGTGCTGCACATATTGGCTAATGCGTAGGTTGGCCTGGTGTGGTATCAGCATATTAATGTCGGTTGTTTCCAACCCGTTTGCCTGTAAGGCTTCCATAATTACTTCGGGAAATTTTATCACTGCTTTTTTAAATACACTTTGCCCATCCATGTAAGGGAAATTTTGAGCTTTGTTTATCATAGAATGGCTCATAAACATTTCGCCACGTTCGGCATTATCAAAATCGGCTACGGATTCATTTACCCAATGGTTAGCATGGGTGCCGGGGTTATACATGGCCAGTATTTCGGCACTTTTGCCATCGCTGTGCAGGTGGGTACTTAGTATGCCGCGGCCTACATCTTCGGTAGGTTGCAGCACTACGGCACCCGCCCCATCACCAAAAATTACAGAAATATTTCTGCCTCTGGTGCTGTAATCCAAACCAAAGGAATGTTTTTCAGACCCTATCACCAATATGTTTTTATACATACCTGTTTTTATAAACTGGTCGGCCACACTAAGAGCATACACAAAACCGCTGCATTGGTTGCGTATGTCTAATGCACCAATTTCTTTCATCTTCATGGCTCGCTGTACCAACACCCCACAGCCGGGAAAATAGTAGTCGGGGCTAAGGGTGGCAAACACAATAAAATCAATATCCTGTGGCGTAATGCCTGCCCGCTCTATGGCTATGGTGGCAGCTGCTACAGCCATTGTAGTGGTGGTTTCTTCTGTACGGTGTGCATACCGGCGCTCTTTTATGCCAGTACGTTCCTGTATCCACTCGTCGCTGGTTTCCATAAATTCCAGCATATCGTTATTGGTAACTACATTGGCAGGCACATACATGCCTATACCGGCAATGATAGAACTAGGCATAGCTTTCGTTTTTTTAGCTGCTAAAAGTAACGATTGGGCAGTACCATACAATTTGTTTTTTAAAAGAGTATTGTAACAGGCAGCGGGTGTATTTAAAATTGTTGATCTTCTAAACTTTGTAAATAAAAAAACCCTACCCCCCCCCGAGAACTGAAACTGTTTGTTATTCGCTGTCTAAAAAGCCATTTAATAACAGCCTCACTTATTTTCCTCGGGTTCAAACCTATCTACGGTTTCTATGCCTGGTAATTCCTTCAGTCGGTTTACAAGTATATCCAGCTCTTCTTTATCATGCACATATATTTTTATAATGCCTTCAAATAAGCCTTCGCCACTCTCTATGGTTAATGCATTGATATTAATACGCAGCTCACCGCTAATAATATTGGTTATTTTATTAATAACACCCACATCATCCAACCCCACAATTTTAATGCCGGTAAGGAACGATATTTCCTTGTTTTTAGCCCACTTAGTTTTAACTACTCTATGGCCGTAATTGGCCATAAGCTGGGCTGCATTGGGGCAGTTGGTACGGTGTATTTTAAGCCCTTCTCCGGTGGTTACAAAACCAAAAACAGTATCGCCAGGTATGGGCTTGCAGCAGTTGGCCAGGGTGTACATAATCTTGTCGCTGCTTTCGCCAAAAATAATCAATTCGGTATCTTTTACAGGCAGGGGTCGCTGCTCGGCATTGTCTATTTTCAGCTCCTGAATTTTCTTTTCCGCCTTTGGCGATTCCAGCCGATCGCCGTATGTTTTAAACTCTTTCAGATCTTTAAGATCTAGAGCGCCGATAGCAATATTATAATACATATCCAGCGGCGAAGATTGGCGATAGTGGTTCATTACTTCTTCTATATTGCCTTGGCTAAATGCCCCGCCTATGGTTTCAATTTTGCGTTGCAGGTTGTATTTTCCATCTTCGGCCACCTTCCGTTTGCTATCTTTTAAGGCATCTTTTATTTTGGTTTTGGCCTTTGCGGTAATTACTAAGTTAAGCCAGTCGGAGTTGGGTTTTTGCTTGTTGCTGGTAATAATTTCTATCTGGTCGCCGCTGCGTAGTTTGTGGCTAATGGGTACTAGTTTGTGGTTCACTTTGGCACCAATGGTTTTGCTGCCAATAGCAGTATGTATGGCAAAGGCAAAGTCTAGTGCAGTACTGCCGGTGGGTAGCATTTTTACATCGCCTTTAGGCGTATAAACATATATTTCTTCGGCTAAAAAACTAGTCTTAAAATCGTTCAGAAAATCTACACCATCCGCATCCTGATTATTAAGTACATCCCTTATCTGATGAAACCATTTATCAAAGCGATCTTCTTCGTTGGTTTCTTCTTTATACTTCCAGTGGGCTGCTAATCCTTTTTCGGCTATTTCGTTCATGCGTTTGGTACGAACTTGCACTTCTACCCAGCGGCCCTGTGGCCCCATAACTGTGGTGTGCAATGCTTCGTATCCATTGCTTTTGGGGTGGCTTAGCCAGTCGCGTAATCTTTCGGGGCTAGGCTTATATTCTTCGGTTACAATGCTATACACCTTCCAGCAATCTGCCTTCTCTGTTTCGGCAGATGAATCTAGTATTACACGTATGGCAAACAGGTCGTACACCTCCTCAAACGCCACACTCTTTTTCTTCATTTTGTTCCAAATGCTATGAATGCTTTTGGGCCGTCCATAAATTTCAAAATGCAGGTTTTCGCCTGATAGTTTATCCTTAATGGGCCGAATAAACTCATTAATAAAACGGGTGCGTTCTCGTTTGGTTTCGGATAGCTTTTGGGCAATGTTTTTATACTCTTCCGGCTCCATGTATTTCATGCAGAGGTCTTCCAGCTCGGTTTTAATATTATATAGCCCCATGCGGTGGGCTAATGGAGCATACACATACACGGTTTCGCTACTAATTTTTAACTGCTTTTCCCGCTTCATGCTGTCCATGGTACGCATGTTGTGTAGGCGGTCGGCCAGCTTTATCAGTATCACTCTTGGGTCGTCTGTAAGGGTTAGCAGTATTTTTTTAAAATTCTCTGCCTGTTGCGATGTGTTGGTATCTATTACATTACTGATTTTGGTAAGGCCATCTACAATTTTGGTAATTTCCAGGCCAAATTCCCGTTGCACATCTTCTAGTGTTATATCGGTGTCTTCCACGGTATCGTGCATTAGGGCGCATATACAACTGCGTACGCCAAGACCTATTTCTTCTACACAAATCATGGCTACAGAAAGTGGATGCAAAATATAAGGTTCACCACTTTTTCGGCGCATGGTTTTATGTGCTTCCACCGCCATTTCAAAAGCGATGCGTACCAGTTCTCTATCGCCGGGTTTTAGTTTAGGCTTTAGTACCCGAAGCAGGGCACGGTAATGCCGCAGTATTTCTTTCTTTTCTTGCTCTTCGGTAAGATTGTATTTTTTTATATTGGGTAAAGCTTGCTCCATTAATAACGAATTTAGGGATAAACTTCGTTTGGAAAATGGGCAAATTATAAACTGCTATTTTAAGCCCAATATTGTTTCTTTACGGGGCACGGTAGGGGGAATTGTGTTTTTAAAATCAATGTTTTTTTAGCAAAGCAGAATCAAAACCCATGTTCATCCACTAAATAATTGGGTCTAGCCGTTTCTTCGATTCTATACGCTGATAATTACAATACTTAAATGTAGCTTTTTAGCAGTATTGGTAAATAATCAAAAACATCCTACAATTTTAGAACACTTTACCCTAAGAACAGAAACCGCCATTTATTCACAGTATCAGAAGCCCAGTTGTAGCAAACAGTTTAACAGAGCCTCGTAATGTTTCGGAATAAAAAATATTTGCCTAATTTACTCCATCAGGGTACAGCTTTTGTTGGGTAAAAAAACGAAGCAATCAAAACTTCGAAAAATAAGTTGTTATGAATTTTAAAAATTTGAATATATATACGGATTTTTCATTTTTCACAACCGTTTTTTACCAAAAAAAATCATTAATTATTAGGGTAAGCCCAGTAAAACCAGCGGTAACCAAAGTAAAACGCCATTTCTAAAAAGAAATGGCGTCTTACTATTCTATGCTATTGGCTTAATGGCCAAAAAAACTACCCTTTTTTGTGTGCAAATTCTTTCATAAGCTCTACAAAAACGGCTACGCTACTTAGGGGCAAGGCATTATAGAGCGACACCCTAAAGCCACCAACACTTCTGTGGCCTGCAATGCCCACCATGCCTTCCTGTTTGGCAAGGGCTTTAAATTCTTCTTCCAAAATTTTATCAGGCATTACAAAAACCACATTCATTTTGCTACGGTCTTCTGTAGCCACAGTTGGGCTAAAAATAGGAAGTGTATCCAGGGTATTATACAGCAGCGAGGCCTTTTGATTGTTGATGTGCTCAATGGCACTTACTCCGCCCACATTTTTTAACCAGCGCAGCGTAAGCATACATACATAAATGGCAAATACCGGTGGCGTATTTAGCATACTTCCGTTGGCTATATGTTGCCTGTAATCCAGCATAGATGGGATATTTCTGCCGGATTTGCCCAGAATATCTTTTTTAACCACCACCATATTTACCCCGGCAGCGCCAATGTTTTTTTGGGCTCCAGCGTATATTAAATCGAAGCGGTTAAAGTCCATAACATGGCTTAAAATATCGCTGCTCATATCAGCCACCAACGGCAAGTTGGTTTCGGGTATGTCGAAAATTTGGGTACCCTCAATGGTGTTGTTGGTGGTGTAATGAAAATATTTTACATCAACCGGAATCTCATAACCTTTTGGTATGTAAGTGTAGCCCTTGTCTTTGCTGGTAGCCACCACATTTACTTTGCCAAACAATTGGGCTTCTTTAATCGCCTTTAAGCCCCATGTGCCGCAATCGAGGTAGGCGGCAGTTTCATTGCTTCCCAGCAAGTTCATGGGTACTTGCATAAATTGGGTGCTAGCACCACCGTGCAGGAACAGTATTTCGTGTTCATCGTCTAGTTGCATCAGCTCTTTGGCCAGCAAAATGGCCTCATCCATCACCGGCTGAAACAGCGATGTACGGTGGCCAATTTCCAATATAGACAAGCCAGTATTGTTGAAATTCAATATGGCTTCGCTTGCTGCTGCAAATACTTCTTTTGGTAAGATGCTTGGCCCGCCGTTAAAATTGTGGATCACAGTTGGTAAAAATTATATAAGGAGCAAAATTAAACGAAATGGCATAGAATTTGGGAATGAAATTTCCGCCTGTTGCTTGCTAATGCCTTATAATATGTACTATTAAGGTATCGTGACTGAAAAAAAAATGAAAGAATTTATGGCTACTCTGTAAAAGCAACGTGTAGAGATTACCACCTCTAAAGTAGCTTCCAGAAAACAGCTTAAATTGCTAGTAATGCTAACACCTAAAGGCAAATCGAAAAAAGCTTTCAGAGCAGCTAAATAATGTATGCCACATTACACCGGGCATTTTTCATGGTAATTAATCAGCTCTATGGGTATTCTTTCAAAAGAATAACCGGTGTATTGGCTTTGTACTTCGTCTAGCACTACTTCTATTTCTTCTAAAGTATTTAGGCGTACCAGCTGGCCACGGTATTCTTTAATATTGGGTAGGCCTTTTAGGTAGTTGGTGTAATGGCGGCGCATTTCAAAAATGCCCACCACAGAGCCTTTCCACTCCAGGCTTTTACGCAGGTGGTTTTTGCATACTTCCACCCGTTCTTCAATGGTGGGTGGTGGCAGTAGTTCGCCGGTTTGTACAAAGTGCTTTATTTCTCTAAATATCCATGGATAGCCAATAGCTGCACGGCCAATCATTACCCCATCTACTCCATAGCGATTTTTGTAAGTCAGCGCTTTTTGAGGGCTGTCTATATCTCCATTGCCAAAAATGGGTATGTGAATGCGGGGGTTGTTTTTAACCTTGGCTATCAGGCTCCAGTCGGCGTCGCCTTTATACATTTGGCTGCGGGTACGGCCATGGATGCTGAGGGCTTTAATGCCAATATCCTGCAGGCGTTCAGCCACTTCTTCTATGTTTAGGGAATTCTCGTCCCAGCCAAGGCGAGTTTTTACAGTTACGGGCAGTTTGGTGGCTTTTACACAGGCACTTGTTAGGCGTACCATTAAATTTATATCTTTTAGCACTCCTGCACCCGCACCTTTACAGGCCACTTTTTTTACCGGGCAGCCAAAATTGATATCCAGTAAATCGGGGTTGGTAACATCTACAATGCGGCTGGCCATGGCCAGGCTATCTTCATCCCCACCAAAAATCTGGATGCCTATTGGGCGTTCGTAATCAAAAATATCCAGCTTCTTACGGCTCTTTACAGCATCCCTTATCAACCCTTCGCTGCTGATAAACTCGGTGTACATCAGGTCGGCACCGTTTTGTTTGCATACGGCACGGAAAGGCGGGTCGCTTACATCTTCCATAGGTGCCAGCAACAGCGGAAAATCGGGGAGTTCTATGTTTTCAATCTTTACCATTAGCTAGTTGGGAATAGTGATTGGCAAGTAGGGATTAGGCTACTGTTTTTCATCTATTTATTGATTTTATTTGTACAATGCAGGGGCGAAAATAAGCAGGAATGGGCTGTTAGCAAGTATTTTGCTTCATGGCAAAGCAAATGCCTACAAAGGTTATATTCTTCAAAATTGATTATTTGTTTTGAACTACATACAGCTAAATAGCATTACATCACTACATTTGCATTGCTCCTGAAAGTTTACGCTTCATACTTAGCGTATCGGTACAGACACACATTTTTAAGCATAATATCCTTACTTTTATTAAAATTTAGTTACTTCAATTTTCATCCCGGCAAATTATTTATTGCCTTTTGGCTACTGCCAATTACTATCGATTTATGGAATATAACTCAGCAAGAGAACATTTGGTTATGAGGGAATATGGTCGCCACGTACAAAAAATGGTAGATCATATACTTACTGTGGAAGACAAGAAAAGCCAGCAGAAACAGGCCGAAAGCGTGGTAGAACTGATGGCTTTCCTTAACCCGCAATTAAAAACAATAGAAGATTACAAGCACAAACTGTGGGATCACCTGTTTGTAATCAGCGATTTTAAGCTGGATGTGGTAAGCCCTTACGGCAAGCCAGAAAGAGCTACCTATAAATCCAAGCCGGCACCATTGCGTTACCCAAAACGCAAGCCACGGTACAACCATTTGGGTAAAAATCTAGAGTTGGTTATAAATAAAGCCATGGCCGAAGGCAATGCAGAAAAGAAAAGCGGCTTTGCCCACGTAATAGCACATTACATGAAATTGGCCTACAGCAACTGGCACAAAGAACTGGTGCATGATGATGGCATAAGGCAGGAACTTAACAGTATTACCAATGGCGAACTGGAGTTTAGTGCCACCCCTTTTGTACGCCACCGTGCCCCAAGTTTTAACGAAACCGAGGGTTACACCTACGCAAAGAAAAACAACAACCGCAACTTTAGGAATAATAATAATCGCAACAATAACAACCGTACCGGGGGGGCTGCCAATGCTGGCGGCCAGTTTAGAGAAAACCGCAATGCCGGTGGCAATAGTAGCGGTAACACACAGCAGGCCGGCCCACGTACCAATAACAATCCTAATAATAAATTCAATAAAAAGAAGCGTTTTTAATCAATGGATCACAGAATAATAAACAATTGCTAATGCTACTGCAAAAAAATCCCGAAAATTATTCGGGATTTTTCGTTGTAGTACTTCGTACTTCGCAAAATCGTAATTCCCAAATCGTAAATCGTAAATTTTAATGTCTAGTTTTGAAGTAAGAGGCGGAAAAAAATTAAGTGGCACCATCGTGCCGCAGGGTGCTAAAAACGAAGCATTGCAAATTCTTTGTGCCGTTTTATTATCACCCCAAAAAATAACCATTACCAATATACCCGATATTGTAGATGTAAACCTGCTGATAGAGCTGCTGCAGGATATGGGTGTAAAAGTAGAAAGGCCACAACGAGACACCTGTATTTTTCAGGCCGATGCTGTAAACCTGGACTACCTGAGTACAAAAGAATTTCATAAAAAAAGCGGCAAGCTGCGTGGTTCGGTTATGATGGCCGGACCAATGCTGGCACGGTTTAAAAAAGCATTTGTACCCAAGCCAGGTGGCGACAAAATAGGCCGCCGCAGGCTGGATACGCACATCGTTGGTTTCGAAAAACTGGGGGCAACATTTACTTACAATACCGAAAATGGCTGCTACGACCTGGAAGGCAGCAACCTCAAAGGCACTTTTATGCTGCTGGATGAACCATCGGTAACCGGCACGGCAAACATTGTAATGGCTGCCTGTTTGGCCGAAGGCACTACTACCATTTATAACGCCGCCTGTGAGCCGTATCTGCAGCAATTGTGTAAAATGATTAACCGCATGGGCGGTAATATTAGCGGTATTGGCAGCAATATGCTGATTATAAAAGGCGTGGAAAAGCTGGGCGGAACAGCACACCGCATTTTGCCAGATATGATTGAAGTGGGCTCTTTTATTGGCCTTGCCGCTATGACGCAAAGTGCGGTAACCATTAAAGGTTGTGGCATTGCCGACCTTGGCATGATACCTGATAAATTTCGGCAGTTAGGTATCCATTTCGACATACAAGGCGACGATATTATTGTACCAGAACAAGATATTTACGAAATACAAACTTTTATGGATGGTGGTGTGCTTACCATTTACGACCATCCATGGCCAGGCTTTACGCCAGATTTGCTAAGTATTGTTTTAGTAGTAGCCACACAGGCCAAGGGAACGGTTTTAGTGCACCAAAAAATGTTTGAAAGCCGCTTATTCTTTACAGATAAACTTATAGATATGGGTGCACAAATCATTCTTTGCGATCCACACAGGGCAGCGGTGGTAGGGCTTGGCCGGGAGCAAAAACTGCGTGGCATTACCATGAGCAGCCCCGATATACGTGCCGGTGTGGCTCTGCTGATTGCCGCATTAAGTGCCGATGGTAAAAGCATTATTCAAAACATAGAACAAATAGACCGTGGCTACCAATATATAGACGAACGCCTAAGGGCTTTGGGAGCGGATATTAAGAGGGTCTCATAATCCCATTATGCGTTTTTTTAAATTAATGGTTAAGTAATGCCTGATTGCAATACAGCTTACACCATTTTAAAGACTTATGTAATGCTGCTAGTTTTTTTAAATTTCTAACTATTTACCTTGCCAAAGTTTTTGCTACAGGCATAATAACAATACTTATCCATGATACAAGTTGGTAATTATAACGAACTAACAATAATACGCCAATCAGCTATTGGCGTATTTTTAGACGATAGTGAAGAGGGTATTCTATTACCCAAAAGATTTGTGCCACAGGGCAAAGGCATTGGTGACACTCTAAGGGTTTTTGTGTACCACGATGGCGACGACCGGCTGATAGCTACCACACTGCAACCAAAGGCCAAGGTGGGCGACTTTGTAAAACTGAGGGTAATAAGTACCACACCACAAGGGGCTTTTTTAGATATAGGGCTAATGAAAGACCTTTTTGTACACAGCAGTAAACAGGTAAATGTAATGCGGCCTAACTGCGATTACCTCGTTTACATATACCTAGACGAACAAACTGGCCGCCTTACTGCCACCGAAAAAATAGATTACTATTTAGATAACGATAATCTTACCGTTGCCGAAATGGAATTGGTGAACTTAACAGTATCCCGCCGTACCGATATTGGTTATGTGGTTATTATTAATAATAAACATACAGGCGTTATCCATTTTAATGAGATTTATAGGAATATTCAGGTAGGCGATGAGTTCAAAGGCTTTATTAAAAAAATTAGTGAAGACAACAACATAGATGTGGCTGCGGGCAAGCCCGGCTATGCAAGGGTGGAAGATGAAACAGAAAAGGTTTTACGGCTTTTAAAAGAAAATGGTGGTTTTCTGCCTTACCATGATAAAAGTAACCCCGACGATATTTACTCTTTTTTTGCCATGAGCAAAAAGACTTTTAAAATGGCCACAGGTAATTTATTTAAACAGCGAAAAATAGCTTTTGAAAAGGATGGGGTAAGATTGGTTGGGTGAAATGTAAACCACAAATAACCCATGTTGGTTAATACATTACCACACATAGAAGCAAAAAATACGACCACAGGTAGTTACCAGTTGTCGTATTTTTTGTAAAACTTCTTGCTAACAAAAAAGCTACAGTTTTATAATTCGTGAGGTATCGTTGTTAGCAAATTTTAAGAAATAGATACCCGCAGGGCAAATGCATTAAAATTAATTTTTGAAGATTAGCGCCATTAAAATATTGTGTACTCCTCTCTGCTTTGGTTCTTTTGCATTTCATTGGCAGCTTTCTAGCACCTTTCTTTTTTTTTGATTGATACAGTAGGTTTAGAGCTTTTTTATATGCGGATTGGGTACAAGGCCAAAATAATCAATTATTAACAAACTCATTATACAAGCCACACTTTTCTATAATATCAGAACTCCTTACCCAGAGAACTGAAATCGCTTATTATTCGCAATCTAAAAGCCCGATAGTAGCATTCAGATGAACGGAGTCCCGTAATGCTACGGGA
>JAYUOV010000321.1:0-7797 GCA_043760535.1 Chitinophagaceae bacterium | reverse complement strand
CAAGGTTGTGTACTGGATCTTTGTTTCGTTGTAAATACTAAACAACTATAAAAATAATGGAGATTTAGTCTGCAAACGCTATCTCGTAATCCAAAATTATATGTTTTAGCCCCAATCCACCATTCTGAATTTGTTTCGCCCCACTAGAGCAGGCCTCCCAGCCTATGCTGTAACGTTACTTGACTTACACTTTCTACCATTACAAAATTCGTAATCAAGTAACAACAATGCTTAGATATCCAAACCAGAAAAAGCCAATCCATACAAACTACAACGCATTTCTTCATCAAAAAAAAATTGTCAATCAATTGTAATCCTGTCAATTTCAATCTGAAAGCTTTCTCTTTTTTTTGTTCCCTATCAAAAAGCCAATTTCCCCTAATTGTTTGCCAGGATAATTTGGCATATTAAGTGTGCGACCACGAAAGGATGGATAAAGAATGCCAAAGGGAATTTTGATGGTTTGCCAATCACCGGTGGTTTTAAAATCACAGATGTAGGCGTGATATTTATTCGCCTGAGACATTACCCGGAACTGATAATTTTTGCCATCCCCCTCTAGTCGAATTATAAATTTACTATGATTATCTGTTTCAAATAGGAAAAAAAATACTTCAACGAAGAAAAACTTCCGTTGTTTTCAAGCGAAACGGTGCCTGTAAATGTGCCATTCCCAAGATTCATTGATACGGAATCTGCCAGCAGAAAGCCCGCCCATCACGCCATCATCCCATCATTCATTACGTTCCAGTTGCGTATGTTGGCATCTTTATTAAAATCAAATAAAATGAACTGCTGCATGGTAAAGCATATAAATAGTTGAAAGATAGCCGGTATAAAAAAACTAAATATATAATACAGCCATATAGGGAGGATAGTTCAAAAATTGTGAAAATTCTTTCTGCCTACCATATAAAGAATCTGCGCTATCAAAGCTTAATGCAATTGCCTCTCCGTGGTTCGTGGCTCTATAATATACCAACCAATACTATAAAGGCAACAATAGCAGACTAACAGACATGTGCATATTGGTTACTTGCTTTTAAAGTTTCTCCCTTTAATACATTCGTAATAAAAATGCTAAGACACGGAGAGCGGCACTATTTGGTTTTAGTGTTAATGATAATATATAGCTTTAGTACTCTGTGCCTGATAATTAGGATGCGAAAAAGATCAGCAGCATGAAAAACCAGCCTCATTTTATATTGTACAGAATTGCAACCTGGACTGCCATAGGAAATAGCCAAAGCCGCTCAATAAATAAGTTATAGCCTGGTTTAAAATTAAAAAAAAAACTTACATTTTTTACGAAGTAAAAGGAGTTACGATTACATAAATATTTGGGTATAGTTTAGAATACTCCAATTCTCATACCACTGCATTGTAAATAAAAAAAGCAATAGATTTTCGTTAAAAACAAAATCTGCCAACTACTTACAAACTGCTTCGCTTATTTTCGGTAGATGAATTATGTATACAAAATTTTGCTGGCTTTTGTTTTTGTTATAACCGGCCTTTTAAGTAAAGCCACACCAGTAACGGGTGGCGTTATTGATGCAGGATCCAATCCAATTGCGTTTTCCAGCATTTATATAAAAGGCAGTAGCAAAGGCACTACAGCCAATGTAGAGGGCCGCTTTGCGCTGGATCTTTTACCAGGCACTTACACCCTCTACTGTACCCACGTAGGCTACGAAAAAGTGGAACAACAAATAACCGTGGCTGAAATAAAGATGGATATTTTTTTTAGGTTGTACCCATTAAAAATACAGATAAAAGATGTAGTGGTAAAAGCCAATGGCGAAGACCCGGCTTACGCCATTATAAGAAAGGCAATAGCTACAAGGGGCGAACATCTAAACGAGGTAAAACAATGGCAAGTGGATGTGTATATGAAGGGCCTGATGAAAACCGTACAGGTGCCAAGCAAAATTTTGGGTATGAAAATACAGCCAGATAGAAATGTGATTGACAGTAGTGGTAAAGGTATTATTTATTTAAGCGAATCTATTACCAAATACAGCCGACGATTCCCAAATGATTACAAAGAAGAGATACAAAGTGCTAAAGTAAGTGGCCGCAGCCAAGGCTTTGGTTTTAACAGCCCCAAAACCATGGAGCTGAATTTATACGAAAACAATATATCCATAGAAGGGATGAATAGCAGGGGATTTGTATCGCCAATAAGTAACAATGCTTTAAACTTTTACAAGTATAAATACGAAGGCACATTTTACGAAGATGGGGTGGAGATTAATAAAATAAGAGTAACCCCAAAACGCAAATACGAACCCTGCTTTGCCGGCGGCTATATTAATATTATTGAAGGCGATTGGCGTATCCATGGCATAGATTTATACCTCACCAAAGAATCGCAGATAGAGATCGTAGATAGTTTTAGGGTGCAGCAGCAAATGTTTCCTATAAACAAAAAGTACTGGATGCCACAGCAAACCACCTACTTTGCTTCGTTTGGTATTTTAGGGTTTAAGGCCAATGCAAATTTTAATGCGGTGTACTCCGATTACGATTTGGAACACAAGTTTGATAAAAAGTTTTTTGGAAAGGTGATACGTACAGCCGATACATCTGCCAGTAAATCTTCGCTATCTTATTGGGAGAAAATACGGCCGGTGCCACTTACAGAGGAGGAGCAAAAAGATTACCTAAAAAAAGACACCCTAGAACAGAAATATAAAGATCCAAAATACTTGGATTCGCTAGATAAGCAACGGGGTAAATTTACTATAAACCGTTTTCTTTTTAGTGGATTTACCAAGACCCGAAGGGCCAGAAAAATGCAGTACAATATACCTGCCCTTACCGAAATGATCAGCTATAATACTGTGGAAGGTGCCGTACTAAACTTTATGCCACGTATTGCCCATTATGGCGATACAGGTGCTTACAGCATTGTGCCCAATCTTCGGTATGGCGTTACCAATAAGCGTTTGCAGGCTTCTATTGCCATTAATAAAACCTTTGGTAATAACTACCAAAACCGATGGAACATGAGTGTAAGCGGTGGCAGAAATATGGTACAGATTAACCAGCAAAACCCTATGACGTTGTTTCAAAATACTATTGCCACCCTGTTTTATAATAATAATTACATAAAGCTGTACGAAAAATCATTTGCCAGTATTAGCACAGGCAAGCAGTTGGCAGATGGGCTTCGGGGCAACATCAGCTTTACTTACGAAGACAGGCAATTGCCGGCAAATGCCGATACTACTTACCATTGGCGAAAAGTAAAAGGCCGCCGATACACTAGCAATTACCCCGAAGATGTGCCGGGTGGTTTTTTCCCCGACCATCAGGCTTTTGTAGCATCCATTCGCCTCACATATCAGCCCGGTCAAAAATATATACAGTACCCCAACCGTCGCTTTTCGGTGGGGAGCAGTTGGCCTACATTTGCCCTAAATTATGCACATGGTTTTAAAAATACGTTTGGCAGCGATGTAGATTTTGACAAATGGAAACTAACCGTGTACGATGAGCTTAACTTTAAACTGGCTGGTCAACTAAACTACCGCTTTGCAATGGGCGGCTTTATAAATAACAACAGTGCTTACCTGCCAGATGCTACCCATTTTATTGGCAACCAAACTTTACGGTCGGTACCTTATGTACAATCATTTCAACTGGCTCCTTATTATTACAACAGTAACTTCAATCAGTTTTTTTCAACGCTTAACCTAGAGCATCATTTCAATGGTTTGCTTACTAATAAAATCCCTTTTTTAAGAAAAATGAATCTGGATTTAATTGCAGGCGCCAATTCGCTTTATGTAAATAAGGATAAATACTACTCCGAAGTGTTTATTGGGGTAGGTAATATTTTAAAATTTTTAAGAGCCGATTTTGTATGGGCTTACCGTTCTGATACAAACAGGCCACAGTTTGGTATTGTATTAGGTTTTGGCGGTATTTTTAATGGAGATGGAATAGATTAATTTCGGTATGTATGTTAATATTAAAAAATAGTATCCAATGTTTTTGGTTATAGATTTTTTAAAATAAAACTTATTGCAATGTTTAAGTTTTTAATGGCTTCTTTAAGATGCCATTGAGATTTATCTCTTACACCTACTGCATTACTAATACTACGTAGCTGCAGGTAACCTGTATGTTGGTGCTGGCACACATAATGCAGTGCCGCCCCTTCCATTGTTTCAATATCGGGATTCCATTTTTGTTGTGTTCTGGATATTACATTTGCATCATCCGTTACTGTACTTACTGTAATGGCTTTCACTTGTTTGTAAGGTAGCTTATTCAGCAGTTGTAGATGGTTAATATACCACTCAGGATCATTACTAAACCCCATTTGCTGTACGGTTTCAAATTGGTTTTCTCTTACTGCACCCAAGTCGGCAAAACAGTCCTGTTTTACAATAACCACTTCTTTTAATTCGCAGCCATTTTTAAATGTACCAGCAATACCTGCCTGTATTACCAAATCGTAAGGGTGGTGGTGTAATTGTTTTGTAAGATGATAGGCTGTAGCAGTAACGCCTAAGCCTCCTATCAGCACTTCTGGTTTTACTGGTAAGGTATCTAGTGTTAGCAGAAACGGCTGAATTTCCTGCTGTGTGGCGGATAGTAATAGTATTTTCATTGTATAAAAATATAGACCCATAGTGGTATACTAAGATGATACTTTAACGATACCAGTTTTACAGTACAAGGTTATTTATTGCTTAGTTTTATAATTTTCAGATTTTTTTTCCGTTACTTTTTATATGCTATTGCATAATATGTAGCTACCGTTATCATCTTCTATTTACAAAAATTACCGGTATTCCAATTTTTACATCATCCCACATAATCTGTAATTTATCAGCTGCATCAAAATAGATGGTAAAATTTTCTACTGTTTCTATTTTCTGCACGGGTATTAGAAATCTTAAAACATCCTTCTTGCTATCATAATTAAAATTGCCCCAGTTATCGGCATCTTTATTTACAATTATCGTCCAGTTATCAGCCATCGGTATACAAAAAATGGAATAACGTCCTTTTGCAATTTTCTTTCCACCAAAAGTTGCATCTTTAAAAAACTCTATCTCGGTATTTTCATTGGCTCCCAGTCTCCACACTTCATTGTATTTTACTTCGCCACCAAAAATATTTCTGCCTCTTTTTTGTGGGCGGCTGTACATTACCCTTGCATTTGGCGTACCAATTGCCTTACCCTGAAACTTCATAATTGGGAAAGCATTGGGGCTATAACTTATATCCATTGGGCTCTTGTCTAACTCGGTAGGTTGCATTTGTGCTTGTGTAAAAAGGCATATCAGCAGGCCTGATACCACTGTAACAAAGTTTCTTTTTTGCATCATTTTTTGCTTGTTTATTTGGGCAAAGTTAATGGCTCATTTGTTTGGTCGATTTCCTTTTATAAATTATAACTGCCAAAAAAAGGGGAAAGATGCTTACAGCTTATTACAGTTCAATAAATTTTTGTGCCATCATTTTTAGTTCCGGAAAAAAAATAGCATAACATGTTTCCAACTCGGTATAGTAGGTTTCGAAAGTTGCAAATGCTTTGGCAGATTCCTCAAGGTATTTACTTCGCCTTACTACACCCATTAAACTTTTTTCTATGCCCCAGGCAAACTGGTAATTAAACAGCCAGTTCTGTGCCTGCATGTAAGGTAGCATTGGTTTAAATGTATCGGGTAATAGAGGGTAATGCTCTTGCAAAGCATCATACGTAAAGCTGGCAGTTGTTTGTAAATCTGCATCCGAGCGAAAGCAATTTTTATCCAGGGCCAGGTAATGATCATACACCACATCTACAAAAGCCCCGCTATACAGCCGGTAATCTTTATGAAAATATGCTTTGGCCTGCTTTGTGGCTTCGTGTGCATCGGTAAATGTATCTATAGCCCTGTGGAGCTTAATACCTTTTAAAATGCCTGCTGGATACTCGTATTGCTTTCGGCCTTTTACATAATCGCTTATCATATTGCCTACCAGTAATTCTGGCTTATTAAAAGAAAGATAGGCGTGGGCTAAATAATTCATTCGTAGCTTTTGTAGTTGTTATTTTGAGTGATGTTTTTTATTGAGTTCTTATTATGCTGGTTGTGTTTTTATTTACATTACCCAAAAGCTGCAATTAATGTATTACACGGCAGTGTAATTAGTTTAAGATTTTATAGCTTGTGCTGCTAAAATTGCTTTATGAAATTTAAACTTTCCATCCTTGCATTGCTCCTATGTATTTATACCCTGGCACAAGATACTCAAGCCACTGTTACTTTTAATACCCGCTCTAAAGCTGCCATGCAGGCTCAGGATACACGTGCTGCCATTAAGATAAGAACAGACACAACTGGCGGCTGGAGAAAGTATGTGGTACAACCCGCAAAAAAATTAACCTGGTGGGATATTGCCAAACAGTTTGTAAATGTTATGTGGGATAAAAATCCTTTTATGGTTGCTATTTTGGGTATTTTTCTGCTACTTGGTTTAATTAAGTTGATAAGGTTTTTTATAAAATAACTTTTGGTAAATGATGAACGATAATTAGCCTACACAATTTTCAGATATGGGCTACGCTGATTTTGATGATTCAAAATGGACGGTGCTTTTTTGTACTTTTTGTGTAATAAAATTGCAATTTTCAGTAATAATGTACCTACATTTTAGAATATATCCGCTTTAAAACGCTATTTCTGTTACCATAGAAATGGCTTTTCTGCATCTCCTATAAATTAACGTTGTCTTGTATGTTTTTGGCATTTTGTTAAGAAATAAAACCCATACCCCTGATTTTGTTGACATAAACGAATGTATTCGTAGATTGTTAGGGCTGTATTGTTTTACCGCTTATACCAACTATAATTTCTTAACCTTCCGCACATCACTAAAAGCTTTCTACGACAATGTTCGTACACCATCTTTGAGCCATCAAAAACAAAATATAATTCACCACAAAAAATTAAAAACCATGAAAACATTTCTGATCATCGCAGCATCACTTGCCCTTTTAATTAGCACAAGTGCTTTTTCTCCTAAAAACAAAGCGCTCCGTGTAGCCACACCAAAAATTGAGAATGCTTTTGCCCAAGAATTTGGTGAGCAGGAAAACGTTACCTGGAGCAGGGAGAGTAACGAACTGGTATTGGCAACCTTTGTAGTAGATAAACAAACGGCCAACGCCTATTTTGACAATGAAGGCAATTATGTATGCTCCACATCTGAGATACAGAAAGAAAATTTGCCCATGAAATTAAAAATTGCAGCCACAAGAGAATTTGAAGGAGGAACAATTAATGCAATACTACAAATGAACAACCCCGAAGAAACGGCTTATTTTTTTCAGGTTACAACCAGTAAAGGAACAAAGGTTTGGAAGGGATACGCGAATGGTTCTATTGAATTTTTTAAAAAGCTGAGATAAACTTCCTTACAATGGCTGCTAACCACTGTAGGTTAGCAGCCATTGTATTTTAGAATGCTTTGCCGGTTTTTTAAGAGGTAATAATAGTATAGGGATAATAAGTCAATAGGTTATTAGGACATTGTTAACTGTTATGATTGATACAATGATTTATGATGTTACCTACGAGGATTCCATCCAATGTTCGCCACGCTTAAACACCCTTGCTCTGGTTCAATACTTTCCACAAAATGTCTTTAAGCTTTAGTAAACCCTGCTGCATTACAGAAGAAATAAACACCACGGGATACTTGGTGGGCAGTTCTTTTTTAATGGCTGTCATCAGTTCTTCATCCAGCATATCGCTTTTACTTACAGCTATCACAAAATCTTTTTGCAGC
>JAYUOV010000320.1:0-7810 GCA_043760535.1 Chitinophagaceae bacterium | reverse complement strand
GAAGCATTGAGCAAAATAAATGGCGTTACCATGTTGCAAACTGGTTCAACAATTTCAAAACCTGTAATACACGGTTTGCATAGCAACCGCATACTTACTATAAATAACGGGGTACGGCAAGAAGGGCAACAATGGGGCAATGAACATGCACCCGAGATTGACCCATTTATTGCAGATAAGTTGATTGTGATAAAAGGAGTAGATGAACTTCGATATGGTTCGGATGCAATAGGTGGTGTTATTTTAGTAGAGCCTAAACCATTAAGAAACAAGCCAGGCTTTGGTGCCGAAATTAATACGGCATATTTTACCAATAACAGACAATATGTTTTATCTGGTGTGTTTGAACAGCAATTAAAAAACCAGCCTGCCTTCCGCTACAGGGTGCAGGCTACCTATAAAAAAGGGGCTAATGCTGCTACCCCTAATTACCGGCTTAATAATACCGGCAGCGAAGAAAGAAATTTTTCTATTACTGCTGGTTGGAAAAAAGAACGTTTTAATTCTGAAATTTTTTATAGCCATTTTGCTACCAAAGTGGGCATATTCAACGGGTCGCATATTGGTAATTTAACTGATTTGTTAAATGCTATTGCTGCACCCAAACCCAATGATGTTTTTTTGGGACAAAATACATACACATTACAACGACCTTATCAGGATGTATCGCATGATTTATTAAAATCAAAAACTACATTTTATAAGGGAGAACATAAGTTTACTGTTTTGCTGGCTGGTCAGTTTAACCACCGCAAAGAGTTTGATATTGTAAGAAGCAGTACTAACAAAAATCCACAGTTAGATTTATCAATCTATACTATTACACAAGACCTTAGTTGGGAACATCCTAAGAAAAATAGTTTTAGTGGTATTGGTGGATTATCCCTTATGCAACAAGACAACAGTTACAGCGGACGCTACTTTATACCAAATTATTTTGCCTACTCATTCGGCGGTTATTATATTGAAAAGTGGAGCAGGCATAAATGGGAATTGCAAGCAGGTGTACGTTATGATAACAAAAGCATAAACACTACAAGGCTAAAATTTAATGCTGATACTATTAACTACAATTTTAATTTCTCAACTTTTGCATCATCTTTTAATGCTGTTTATAAACCAACGGATAACTGGCGGTTAAATACCAATATAAGCCTTGCCAGCCGTGCCCCTTATGTAAATGAATTATTGAGTGATGGTATCCATCATGGTACAGCCACTTATGAAAAAGGAGATATTGCTTTACAACCTGAGCATTCCATTAATATTTCGGCTGGCATCAATTTCCAGCATCCGTCTAAAGTATTCGGTTTCGATTTATTGCTGTACTCAAATAGTATCAACAATTTTATTTATCAGCAACCTATGCCTGATAATCCGGTACTAACTATTGCCGGGGCATTTCCATTAATCACATACAAACAAACAGACGCCTTACTAAGTGGCTTTGATATATCAACATCATTTAAACCCTTTGCTGCAATTGAATGGATTTCTAAATTTTCTTTTTTACATGCAAGAAATAAAACGATGAATGATTGGTTGATACTAATGCCAGCCAACAGGTTAAGCAACGAAATAACATACAATTTAAAAGACAGTAAAAAAACTGCCAATACTTATGTAAGTGTAGAAATGCTACATGTAATGCAACAAAAAAATGTACCTGATGAAGCAAATGGTAAGCAAGATTATAAGGCTCCCCCATCTGCATATACATTAATAAGTATGAATGCTTCTACTACCATGGCTGTTTATAAAACACCAGTAACAATAAGTGTGGGAGTAAGAAATTTATTGAATACTGTTTACAGGGATTATCTAAACAGTATGCGGTATTTCTCTGATGAAATGGGCCGAAATATAAGTGTGAGGTTAAAAATTCAATTACAATAAAAAAACAATCAATCATTAATCAAAAATCAAAAAAAAAATGAAAAAACAATTCTTGAAAGTGGTAATGGGATTAGTAATTTCCAGTCTATTGATTACATCCTGCAAAAAGGACAAAGTTGAAGAACCAAATGATGAAGAGGTTATCACAACTATGAAGTTGAGGTTTGTTCCCGTTGGTGGTGGCACTACTTTAAATTATCAGTATAAAGATGCCGACGGTCCAGGCGGTGCAGCACCTACACAAGATGAAATTGTATTAGCACCTTCCAAAACGTACAATGTAACAGTACAACTATTAAACGAAACAGAAACTCCTGCTGAAGACATTACCTTAGAAGTAGCAGCAGAAGCTAATGCACACCGCTTTTATTACGAACCAGCTACAGGTAGTAATATAGTGGTTAATGGATTAAATAACGATGGCAATGGCGTACCGTTGGGAATTACTAGTACATGGGCTACTACTGCTATAGCAACTGGCAAAGTTAAAGTTACACTTCGTCATTTTGGTGGTACACCTCCGGGTAAAGCTGTTGGCGATTTAGTGAATAGTTCTAAATCAAGAACTGATATTGAAGTGGAATTTAATACAAAAATTCAGTAAACATCATTGAGGGAGATTAGCATACAACTAATCTCCCTTTATAAAAGCTGCTGCATGAAAGCTTATAACGATTAATCGCTGATTAGCATATTAAAAGAACATCACGTTCATTTAACAAAAAACCGAATTGCTGTTTTTAAGTTGCTTACCGAAAACAAAACAGCCTTGTCCGTTTCTGTAATAATGAAGCAATCAGAAAATTTATTAGACCGCATTTCTATTTGTAGAGCATTAAAGTATTTTTGCAAAAGGGACTTGTAGAAATAATTACTAATAATAAAGGCAATTCAAGGTATATTTTAGCATCATACATTAATGAAACTGCAAAGGGCAGGCATAAAAAATGGGCTTATTTTATTTGTGCTACATGCCAGCATACAGAGATTATTGCAGAGCCAATCAATATCAGAACCGAATTGCTTACTGAAAATTATATAATCAAATGCAGTCTTATATTAGAGGGTATTTGTGGAAAAGGTAAATAACATTACCAAAAACATTTTAAAAATTAAGTGTAGAAATTAATTTGACTGGTTTAAAAAAATATAAACATTTAGTAGCTGCGGTATTTTTAGCCCTATATACTTTTATAGCTACACCAGTCTCTTTATGGCATCACCATAAAGCCGAAAGCCCCATTGCTTCTACTGAAAATAAAATTACCAGGGCAAATACTGACGTTGATTCAGATTGCCCAGTTTGTAAGCATACCTATTCTACTTTTGCTGATGATGCGATATTATTTTTTCAAAGCCTCATCAAAATAACAAAAAGTTTCAATACTCTATATTTCTGCTACATATTACCAAGTCCTGCTTTCTCAAAGCAAAATAAGGGACCTCCATTTTTTTCTTGATATTATCCCAACGCTGAGACCGGTAGCTTTTTGCAAGCTGCTGGTTTCCTGATGTTCCTATTACATCATTCATTCATTTTAAATATATTATTTATGCCTGTATTACAAGCAATACAGCTTGGTAAGCAGTACTGTGGTACGGCTGCCTTAAGCAATCTCAATTTATCTATTGACAAGGGTGAAATTTTTTGCCTGCTCGGCCAGAACGGTGCTGGTAAAACCACCACGATTAACTTATTCCTTGGTTTTATTGAAGCTACTGGTGGCAAAGCACTTATTAATAATGTGGAAGTAAAGCCCAACGATTCGGCCACTAAAAAAATGATTGCCTACATACCCGAAGTGGTACAATTATATGGCAATTTGAGTGGCCTGGAGAATTTAGATTTCTTCAGTCGTCTGGCTGGGTTTAAATACTCCAAAGAAATGCTGAGTGGCTTTTTAAGCAAAGCCGGTTTACAAACCGAAGCACACACAAAAAGATTAAGCACTTACAGTAAAGGAATGCGGCAAAAAGTAGGTATTGCCATTGCCCTTGCAAAAAATGCGGATGTGATTTTTATGGATGAACCAACAAGTGGCCTTGACCCAAAAGCCACTGCCGAGTTTACACAAATATGCAAAGAATTAGCAGCCGATGGCAAAACAATTTTTATGGCTACACATGACATTTTCAACGCTGTAAAAGTGGGAACCAAAATAGGCATTATGAAGCAAGGTGCATTGGTGCACACTGTAGATACCGATAAAATTACTGCCAATGAATTGCAGCAGTTGTATTTGGAAACCATTTAATTTTTAATAATGCAACAAACCAAAACATACCGCCTTGCAGACATTACAGGCATAATAAATTCAAGCATTTGCATTGTACATTGTATTGCTACACCCCTATTAATAAGCCTTGGAGCTTACTATTTAGAGTCGCCAATATTTGCTTATGTATTTATTGCAATTGCATTTGTAACAATTGTAAGAGCCTCTAAGCGAACTACATCCATTAAAATTAAAACAGCATTGTGGATAGGTTTTGTAGGCTTATCCACCAGCTTATTATTAGAAGAAACATGGGCTGGCTTTGAATATACAGGCTATACCTTTTCGGCACTTTTAATAATATCACATATTATAAATATAAAGCATTGTAAAAAGTGCAACGAAAAAATTCATGGCTTAAAAACTATTTAACCATAAAAGAATTACAAAAGTTGGTTTTAGTAATACAATAATTTTTTATAAAATGAAAACAATCTTCTTTCATACAATACAAACCGCCCTGCGGCAGAAATACATACAAGTATTAGCGGCGGTATTGCTTTTTTTATTTGCATTAGTTGCGATTAATGGTGTAATAGCACACAAGGCAAAACTGCAAAGTTTTGAAAAAGCAAAGCAAGCAGTACGAACTGCATGGCTTAATCAGGGACCTCAAAACCCACACAGCAGTGCACACTACGGGCACTATATTTTTCAGCCGGTAACGGCCATGCAGTTTTTAGATAATGGCATAAGGCCATTTGCAGGTTCCATTTTACGATTAGAAGCACATGCACAAAACGAAGCTGCCTTTAGCCCGGCACAAGATAAAACAGAACTTAGTCGCTTTGGCGATATGAGTTTTGCATGGATGCTGCAGGTGCTGATACCCTTGTTTATTATCCTGCTTTGTTTTAACACGGTAAATGCCGATAGGGAAAATCAAAACCTGAAATTATTAGCTGCTCAAGGTGTAAGCAATAGCAATTATTTGTGGGGAAAGATAGCAGCATTGTACAGTGTGGTATTGGCTTTATCAGCCACCGGGTTATTGATACAATTAGCTGCCTATTCAATTTTTACCAAGGGCGGACAACCGATTGAAATAAGCAATGCTGTAATTTGGTTATTGCTATATGCAGTTTATTTATTTGTTCTTACTACGTTAAGTGTATTAATAAGTGCATGGGTAAAACAAAGCCGTTCTTCTTTATTGGTTCAATTAGCAGCATGGGTAATACTAATGTTGGTGTTGCCAAAAATTACCGCAGGTGCAGGTTCTGCAATGTATCCATTAGAACATAAAGCAGTTTTTACAAAAGCACTGAGAGAAGACCGGGAAAAAGGTATTGATGGACATAATCCGGCAGATGAACGAAGCCAAAAATTTATGGACTCCGTAATTGCCCATTATAAAATAGATACCAGCAAAGTAAAAGATGTAAATGCCGCTTTGCCGGTAAATGTAGATGGGCTGGTAATGCAGGCCGATGAAGAATATGCCAATACTGTTTACGATAAACATTTTAAACGCATACGGGAAACCATCTCTCAACAAAACAATGTAAGCAAGTTCGCCTCGTTCATCAATCCCTACTTTGCCATTCGTAATAGCTCTATGAATGTATGCCAGAGCGGTTTCAACAACCACCTTAATTTATTAAACGAAGCAGAGCAATACCGCCGCTATCTTATAAAAACATTGAATGATAAAATGGCTTACGGTGGTAGTAAAACCGGCGATTGGGATTGGAAAGTAGATGCAAAGTATTGGGAAACTGTGAAGGATTTTTCTTATCCTGCCACTACCGTATCGCAATCATTGCAACAAAGTAAAACCGAGCTTTCAGCATTAGCTGTATGGCTGCTGCTTGCCATTATTGGCGTAACCATTACTGCTAAAAAACTAACTGTAATATAATATGCTATCTACAATATTTACCTACGAATGGAAGCAATTTATCCGCAGTAAAGGATTAATTGCGGCTTTATTAATTTTTACCGCCATCGGATTATTTTGTTTGCAACAGGGCAAAGCTTTGTATCATTTTCAGCAAACATCTATAGACAGTGCGTTGGTAAAAAAGCAACGCAACTATGAGAAAGTAAAACAAATATTCGATACGCTTACTTACACACAAAAGGAACGAAACGATATTGAACAGCCGTATATGATTGAATGGCGTTTGCAAGATGTGGTGGCAAAGCAAATATCTCCATTAAGTATTTTAAGTATTGGTCAGTCGGATATTTACACCCCCTTGATAAGTGGTCATTTTAATCAGGATATTTTTAAAAATGGTTATTCAGAGTTTCAAAACCCGGAAAAACTTCTGGCAGGAAATTTAGATGTATCTTTTTTTATACTGTTCTTATTTCCGTTGTTGTTTATTGCATTATCGTATAACATCACATCTGCAGATAAAGAAGCAGGTATTACTCCGCTCCTTACTGCACAAGCAGGTTCGGTAAATAAAATTATGTACCAGCGATTGTTTTTTCGCTGGATGATGGCCTTGCTGCCTGCTATTGCTATAGCAGTTATTTCCTTTGTTCAATTATCTGGTTTAAAAAACTTTACCGCCGCAGCATGGTTGCAATGGTGGAGTGTAGCTGGGCTATATGCTTTGTTCTGGTTGGTAATAGTTGGATTAATACAGAGGTTTCAGTTTACATCTCTCATCAATGCTATTACGCTGGCAGGTATTTGGGTGCTGCTGCTTATTGCAATACCTGGATTATTAAACACCTGGTTTAATTACAAATATCCATCTACCAACAAAACAGAAATTGCCGAGTACAGGGATTATGATTTTAAAGCCTGGGATAAACCATCTGCAGAACATAAAAATTTCTTCTTTGCCGCATATCCCCAATTGATAAAAGATTCTGCCAGCTTAGACAGTAACAACATCCGCAGTTTTAGCTACACCTTACAGATGTACGCTAAAGAAATAGAATTGTATCAACAAGTATCTGCATCCAAAAAGCAACAGGCCTCTGCGGAAGAAAAATCTTTTTGGCTCAACCCGGTAGGCGGGGTAATGCGTTCGTTTGCTACAATTGGCCAAACCACATTAACCCAACAACAGCAATTTGAAAAAGCTACATTGGATTATCGTAAAAGTAAATTACTACATCTGTGGGAAAATAATTTGTTGCAGCCACACTTTACTAAAAAGGATTTTGAAGAGATGCCGAAATTTTCTACTGCCACCAATAATCAATCCATTACAAAATATTTATTGCCAGTGTTGCTTTTTACAGGGCTGGCATTATTAGGAATATTCATTAATAAACAAACAAGGAAACAAAAAAAATGAAACAAAAATTACTACTGCTTATTGCACTATTAAGTATTACTGGTGCCTATGCACAAAACACCCTTAAAGGTAAAATTACCGATGAAAACAAACAACCCGTTTTATCGGCTACTGTAACTGTAAAGCAAAAAACAAAACCTCAGTCAATAACTGCCGGTGCCGATGGAAGTTTTGAATTTACAAATCTTACAAACGGTGCTACCGAGATTACCGTTACTGCCATAGGTTTTGATAATGGTCTGGAAAGACTGGTATTGAATGGAAATAAAGAAATAATGTAACTATTCAGGCAAATATTAACACTTTTTAGTAAATGTGGAATAAAAGTTGGCTTAAAGTTCATAAAATGGTATGAGCTTGTGCTGATGATCGATA
>JAYUOV010000319.1:0-7816 GCA_043760535.1 Chitinophagaceae bacterium | reverse complement strand
CAACGAAAATTTATTATCAAAAAACCTGTACGCTTTTACCGAAACCTACACTTTTACCAATCTGGAACCAGGCACCGAATACAGTTACGAAATGGAGGTGCTGAATACTAAAAGCGTCAAGGTTCAAACCAATATCGGAACATTTACAACACAGGAACTGTGGCAATACCGAAAGCCGGCACCCGATTTTACCTTCCTCACCGGCAGTTGTTCTTACTTTAACGAGCCTAAGTACGACCGCCCCGGAACACCTTACGGAAACGACAGTGCCATTTTTGAAACCATGGCCAAAACGCCAGCCTCTTTTATGCTGTGGCTGGGCGACAACTGGTACACCCGAGAAGTGGATTACTACAGCGATTGGGGCCTGTATTACCGTGCAAGCCTTACCCGTAGCCTGCCCATTTTACAAAATTTTTGGAAGAGCATGCCGCACTACGCTATCTGGGACGACCACGATTATGGCTGGAACGATGCCGACAAAACCTATCCGCTAAAGCAAACAAGCCGCAAGGTGTTTATGAACTTTTGGACCAACCCAAGCTATGGCGAAAACGGCGAAGGTATCTATGCCAAAATAACCAAAAACGACCTAGATATTTTTATGCTCGACGACCGTTGGTTTCGCAGTGCCGATGCTACGGCGGATAGTATCAATGGCCAGCCCAACACCGATAAATTAATGTGGGGTAAAAAGCAAATGGAATGGCTAAAAAATTCGTTGCTGGTAAGCAATGCCAACAGCATAATTAGCTTTAGAATTATTGCTACTGGCAGCCAGGTGCTTAACCCAGTAAGTCCTTACGACTGTGCAGCACATTACCCCGCCGAACTGGATGAGTTGAAAAAATTTATAAAAGACAATAAAATTAACGGCGTCCTATTTTTCGATGGCGACCGCCACCATAGCGAAGTGATAGCAGTAAAACAAAATGGCATGTACCCACTATACGATATTACCAGCAGCCCACTAACTAGCGGCAGCCACAAATTTGGCGGCCCCGAGAAAGACAATCCATACCGGGTAATGGGTTTGGATAACGTGCAAAATTTTTCTAAAGTAAGTATTAGCGGTGCCAGAAATAACCGGATGCTAAAAGTGGAGTTTATCAGCCCAAAAGGGGAGAAGCTAAGTGAGTGGAGTGTCCATCAGAAGTTACTGAAATTTTAAAAATCGTACTATGTTTTTGGGCAAATTTGTAAATATTTATACTCCCCAACACATAAAATTAAGAAAAGAAAATTGGGCACCCGGGCGGGCTATTCGTTACAAGTCCGCAGCCGCATACTGCACACTTCAGCTTCGCAATTTATACACCCAATGCGGCTTTGCGGGCTTTTCACTACTATCCCTGGTGCAGCCCCGCTACCATTTTCCCCAGTTTCTAACCTGCACTCTTTTATTCTAATTTTTAGCAAATAAAAAATCCAAAGCTTATCAATTTCTTACCATTACAATCTACAAAAGGCTATGCCATTGTAAGCAATTGGTTGGCAGCCAAAGGCCATCGGCCCTTTGCTTTTCAGGAAGAAACCTGGCAGCATATTATTAATGGCAAAAGTGGGCTGGTAAATGCACCAACTGGTTTTGGTAAAACATTTTCTGTGTTTCTGGGGGCTATAATCCAGTTCATCAATACCCATCCAAAAGATTATAAAACCAAAACCAATAGCGGTCTCCAACTGATTTGGATTACGCCGTTGCGGGCTTTGGCTAAAGACATTGGCCGTGCCATGGAAGAAGTGATTACAGGCCTAGAAATGAACTGGAAAACCGGCATCCGTAACGGCGATACCAGCACCAGCGACCGGGCCAAACAAAAGCGGCAAATGCCCGAAATACTCATCATCACTCCCGAAAGCCTGATGCTGATGCTGGCCATGAAAGACAATTCGGCTTTCTTTAAAACCTTACAAATAATAGCCATAGATGAGTGGCACGAATTGCTGGGCAGCAAACGTGGCGTTCAGGTAGAACTGGCATTGTCTAGGATTGTAGGTATTACGAAACAGTATGATTCGAGTGGACACGAACAACTGCAAGTGCCAGTGCAAGAAGTTCCGGTTAGAGAAGACACGAACCAGTGCATGGAATCCGCACCAGTTCGTGTTTCCACGACCGGGAACACAAACTGGAATCTCTGTATTTGGGGCATTTCTGCCACCATTGGCAATCTCGAAGAAGCCAAAGAAGTCCTGCTTTCTTGCCTTAAACTATACAAAAAGAAGCACGGTACTCAAGACCCCCCCACCGCAGGGTATTTTGGGGAGGCTGTTATTGCCCACCTCCATAAAAAAATCGAAGTTGAATCCATCTTTCCAGATGAAATTGAAAAATTTCCATGGGCTGGCCATTTGGGTATTTCGTTGGTAGATAAGCTTATACCAATTATCCAAAAAAACGGAACCACACTTATTTTTATAAATACCCGTGGCATGGCCGAAACTTGGTACCAAACTATTTTAAATGCCTGTCCGGATTTATCTGGCGCCATTGCCCTGCACCATGGAAGCATAGAACAAGAGCTGCGAACCTGGGTAGAAGAGGCCTTGCATGATGGCACTTTAAAAGCAGTGGTTTGCACCGCTTCGCTAGATTTGGGGGTTGATTTTAGGCCTGTGGATACGGTGGTGCAGGTGGGTTCGCCAAAAGGTGTAGCTCGTTTTTTGCAACGGGCAGGCCGCAGTGGCCACCAGCCCAATGCGGTAAGTAAAATTTATTTTTTACCAACGCATAGCCTTGAGTTGGCCGAGGCTGCTGCCTTAAAAACGGCTATTGCCGAAGGCGAAATAGAAAGCCGTAACCCAATGGTATTGTGCTACGATGTGCTGATACAATATTTGTGTACATTGGCCGTAGGTGAAGGTTTTAGGCCAGCCGATATTTACCCAGAGGTAAAAGCTACCTTTTGCTTTAGCGAAATAAATGAAGACGACTGGAGCCAGATTTTAAACTTTATAGTTAATGGCGGCAATGCATTGCAGCAGTACGACGAGTTTAAGAAAGTGGAGATTATAGACGGTATTTACAAAATTACCAGCCGCCGTATGGCGATGCGCCACCGGATGCAGATAGGCACAATTGTAAGCGATGCCATGCTAAAAGTAAAGTTTATTAGCGGCGGCTATATTGGCGTTATTGAAGAGTATTTTATAAGCCGACTCGACGTTGGAACGGTGTTTACACTCGCTGGCCGCAATCTGGAATTGGTGCAAATTAAAGATATGACGGTGCTGGTGCGAAAATCGAATTCAAAGAAAAGCATTGTACCAAGCTGGCAAGGTGGACGGATGCCTTTGAGTAGTAATCTCAGTGCTTTACTAAGAAGAAAAATAGATGAATCGGGCAATAGTTTAGCAACAGGTGATATTACAAATCTGGAACCGGAACTGCTAGCATTGCTACCACTTTTTCAGTTACAGCAGCAGCTTTCGCATGTGCCAAGGCAAAATGAATTACTGGTAGAACATATTGAAACGAAAGATGGATATCACCTTTTTATTTATCCTTTTGAAGGCCATTTGGTTCATGAAGCGATGAGTGCTTTGCTGGCTTTTCGCATTAGCCAACAGCACCGTATTACTTTTTCTATAGCCATGAACGATTATGGTTTTGAGCTACTCAGCGATCAGCCAATACCTGTGGATGCTGCCAATGTGTATGATTTTTTATCGCCCCAAAACCTATTGGCCGATATACAGCGGAGCAACAATGCCACCGAAATGGCCAAGCGAAAATTTAGGGATATTTCGGTAATTGGCGGCCTTGTTTTCCAAGGCATGCCCGGCGAACATAAGAAGGCCCGGCACTTGCAATCTTCTGCATCTTTATTGTATAAAGTGTTTAGCGAATACGATTCTAATAACCTGCTACTTAGGCAAGCTTATCAGGAAGTATTGTTTCAGCAGATGGAAGAAGTGCGGCTGCGAAACGCTTTGCAGCGAATACAGGATAGTCTGGTGGTTATTAAAATTCTTACAAGGCTTACACCTTTCTGTTTCCCTATAAAAGTGGACGATCTAAACCGTAATAATCTTTCTACCGAAAGCCTGGCAGATAGGGTTCGCAAAATGCTGGCTTAGATTCATCATGCAGCATTTTACTATTAACTAAAACTTAAAATTCCAGGTTGCGGTGGGCAGTATCGGAAAAAGGGAAACCTGTCTGGCATTTACTTGTAACGTTCCCTGGTAAGGGCTTCCAATTTGGTCGAAATAAATAAAATAAGGATTAGCCCGGCTATAAGCATTGTAAATGCTGAATATCCAACTGCTTTTAAGTTTACGTTCTGGATGTTTGTTAGGGGTGTAAGTAGCAGCAAAATCTAAACGGTGGTATGCAGGTAGGCGGTACGAATTAATAGTGCCAAACTGCTGTACTAGATTGCCCTGTACTACGTAAAACCTTTCTGGATAAGTGGTGGCATTACCAGTGCCATAAACAAATACACCACCCAGTTTCCACTTAGAGCTTAGTTCGTAATTGGCCACAATACTCATGTCGTGGCGGCGGTCGTATTTTGCCGGAAAAATTTTGCCATTATTCAATTCTGGAAACCTGCGAAGTGTCCAGCTAAGGGTGTAGCCAACCCAACCTGTTAAGCGGCCTTTTACTTTATTTACAAAAAACTCTGCACCGTAGCTCCAGCCCTTGCCAAAAGTAAAATCCTCTTCTGGGTCACGTAGGCTTCTTGAGTTTGCCCCTTCTTTATATTCTATCTGGTTCAGCATGGTTTTGTAATACAGTTCTACCGAAGTTTCCCAGGTATTGTCGTCGAAATTTCTAAAATAACCTACTGCATATTGCCAGCCTAGTTGCGGGTTTACCCGATAGGTGCTAGGCACCCATAGGTCGGTGGGCAAGGTGCTGCCGCTATTGGTGGCCAGGTGTATATATTGCACGTTTCGGGTTACGGCCACCTTAATAGACGAGGAGTCGGTAACAGCATACCGAAACGTAAATCTTGGCTCCAAACCATTAAAGCCTTTTACTTTTTTACCCTTGCCAAACTCTGTACTATCAAGCCGGTTTCCGGCCGCATCAGTTGTATAAATTTTATAGGCACCTATTTGTGTAAATGTTCCAAAACGCAGCCCTGCATTAATTTTTATTTTACTATTCACTTCCCAATCGTCTTGTATATACAACCCGGTTTCGTTCGCAAACTTGTTAAGACCGGTGTTGGGCGAAAAAATAACGCTATCCTGCGAACCGCTCAGTTGGTTGGGTGTAAACCGGTGGTAGGTGTACATTGCTCCAAACTTAATTTTATGTTCTGGCACAGGGTAATAATCAAAGTCTATTTTACCTGATAGGTCTTTTATACCAGATGAAAGAACGACTTTAAAATCGCTTTGTACTGCATCAAAACGAAATTTATAATCGTTGTAAAGTAATGTGGTATTGGCAAAAAGCTTGCGGTTAAAAATATGGTTCCACCGGGCTGTGGCTGTACTGTTGCCCCAGGTAATGCCAGTATTAAAACCACGTTCCTTGTTTTTAAAACTAAATACATCTCGGCCAAAATAGCCGCTTAAAAATATCCTATCCTTATCACTTACTTTATAATTCATTTTGGCATTAAGATCATAGAAATAGTAGCCGCTTCCGTTAAAATTTCCATTTTTTAGTAGGGGTTTTGCTATGGCATCTATATATGTACGCCTGGCAGATATTATAAAAGAAGCCTTATCTTTTTTAATAGGCCCCTGTACAGAAATTCGGGAAGCTATTAGGCCAATGCCACCCTCTACCTGAACTTTTTGGTTGTTACCATCCTTCATGGTAACATCTACCACGCTGCTGAGGCGGCCACCATATTGTGCAGGCATGCCACCTTTTATAAGTGTTACATTTTTTATAGCATCGCTATTAAATACAGAAAAGAACCCAAACAAGTGGCCGGGATTGTACACCACGGCATCATCCAGAATCAACAAGTTTTGGTCGGGGCCGCCGCCACGCACATAAAAGCCGGCATTACCTTCTCCGGCATTGCGTACGCCTGGTAGTAATTGTATGGCTTTTAGTATATCTACTTCGCCCAAAAAGGCAGGTATTTGTTTTATCTTTTCTATGCTTAAATCCACACGGCCCATCTGTGCATTTTTTACATTGGCATCTCGCCGCCGGGCATTTACCACCACATTGGTTTGGGCAAAAGATTTTGGCACCAGATAAATGTCGAAGGTTTTGTTACTATCCAGCGAAACGCTGTATAACTTTGATTCGTACCCAATAAAAGATGCGCCAATAATGTAGGTGTTTTTGGGTAAAGTAATACTAAAAAAACCATAAGCATTGGTGGCTACGCCCCGGTTTTCTCCGCTAATATTTATGCTAGCGCCAATCAATGTTTCGCCTGTAAGCGAATCTTTTACATAACCGTTAAAGGTAAATTTTTGCTGTGCAAAAGTACCCGTGCTTGTGGCCAGTAAAAAAACTAAGAAGAGATGCCGTTTTATAGCATATTTTTTTGAAATCATAAACGTAAAATCCACAGGTAGCTTTTTTTTGTAGAAAATGGTAATAGGTAAAAAATAATCTATACAATTAGTGCAACACTTACTAATTACAGCTCAAAATTTAAATAGCGAATTGTTTTGGCAAAGAGGCAAAGAATTGGGTGCTAGTATAAAATTACTGGCCAGGCTGTTGTGGTGCCGGCCTAAAATCTAGGCTATCCAGCACATCACCGCAATGCAGCATTTTATCGCCAAAATATGGATTTATAACTTCGCTTTTACTGCTAAGCCAGTTAGCACCGGCATTTTTAAAAGCCATTGGGCAATGCAGTTGGTACACCATTGCTTTATCGTACTTAACAGTGCGAATTAAATCGTACATGGCATCTGATATTATCTGAAATGATTTCCTTTTTTCTTCTAAACCCTTGGTTTTAAAAAGTGCCTGAACCTCAGCAGAAATGGACTCTTTAAAACTTTGAGCGGTGCTGATAATGGCCGGATCGGCTTTTAATTCTTTTACATTAAGAGATTCTACATCAAAACGATACTGAGAAGCCACAATATCTACTATGCCTGTATCACTTTTTATAAATGCATCCCGAAGGGTATAATAAGTATTCAACATTCTTTCGAAACTGCCCGAAAAGGCAGATGTGCTGGTGGCTATTTCTAAAGGTTTATCTTTTATTCTTGGAGTTTCTTCTTTCTTTTTAAAAACAAACCAATACACAGCAAATCCTGCCGCCAGTAACAGTAATCCTATAATTCCTTTTTTCATGATGTAAAACGTTTTGGCAAAAATAGGCGTTTCGCCGATGAAGATTATTGGCTGTAAATCTTTAGGTGTGTATTTAATATTTTACCGTTTAGATTAAGACGCCAGCATGGCGTCTCTACAAATCCCCAATCCCCAATCCCCGATCCAGAACTCCTTACCATCTGAACTGAAAATGCCTATTACTCGCATTCCGAAAAGCCAGATAGTAGCATGAAGTTTAATCCCCACAGTATTGTGGAGGCCAATGTCACTCCATCAGGGTACGGCTTTCGCTGGGTTCCACCGAAATAATCTACCGATAGTCATCGGTGGCAGGCGGGGCAGGTAAAAAAAATACGCAAATTAAACTGCGAGGGGTAAGGAGTTCTGAAATTACTATTCAAAATTACCAGTACTTCAGTTTGCGAGGGGTAAGGAGTTCTTTACTTACAAAGATTACCGCCATGGCGGCGTTACCAAAGAGATGGAGCTGGATGCCCTGGAATTTATCCGCCGGTTCAGCCAGCATATACTGCCAAAGGGGTTTGTACGCATCCGGCATTTTGGCATACTGAGCAGTAGCAGCAAACA
>JAYUOV010000318.1:0-7825 GCA_043760535.1 Chitinophagaceae bacterium | reverse complement strand
CCATCAGGGCACTGCTTTCGCTGGGTTCCACCGAAATAATCCACCGATATTCATCGGGGCAGGCGGGGCAGGCAAAAAAAGAAAAACTACGCAATTAAAACTACGAAGAGTAAGGAGTTCTGAACTAACTATTTATTAGCGAAAAAAAACCGCCGGGTTCTGTGGAAGATAGAATCGGGTTTGCCAGATTCATGGGGCAAATCGGTTTTGCCTATAAAGATTACCATTTGGCGAGGCTTGTAAGAAAAAATAATATCATCGGCATACCCTATCATATCGTTGATAACCGGCCCGCCAATACCCCCGCTCATCAACTTCTTTTTGGCAAAAATAATTTCCACAGCTTCACATTTTCTAATGGAAAAACTGCCTGCAAACAAGATGGGGTCTTCAGGCGCAGCGTACATTTTATCAAACTGTTTGATGGTTTTTACTTCCTCCCAAAAACGGGGTATTGCCCGGGCAAAGCCATTGTTTACGAGGCTTATAATTAATAAGAAGAGCAGCTATTCTTATGTTGATACTAATTTTTAAAGCATTTTGTCAGTGTTGGAATGTTATAAAATTATGGGGCAAATAGTTTTTTGCTATTTATAAATGAATCGGGTTTTCTGAAATCCTTACTACCAGTGCTTCATCTAAATAGATGGTTATGTCTTTAGAAAAATGGATGCTAAAATCAGCCAAAAGTTTCATTTATTTTTTACCACACGATGTTGTTAATAAGCAGCGGCAAAAGGCGGAAATATTTATTATTTTGGGGATAAGCTTTTGTTAATAGTGGATAACACCCAATAAATGTGGATGACAGGTGAACTGGAATATGAATAAATTTATACAAAAATGCTTCTTTAACCTCATCCTTTTCCTACTATCTTCGACCGCCCAAAACGGTTATCGATTCATTAATTATGCCGCAGGGTGGGAGGATTTTTTCAAAAAAAAGACTGGATTTTCTGTAAAAAAAGGCACCGAGGACTAAGAAAATGAATAATCATTTTTGTTGGAACAAAAGTAGCCCACTTAAGTGTTGTGCCGGATGGGAATGGTTATTTGTTATTGGGTCAATTGTTAAAAGACATTGACCGATACAAAGCCGTTTTATTAAAAAAATGATGGGTTAATACCATTTACATTTTACCAATGACTATTAAATAAC
Source organism: Chitinophagaceae bacterium (assembly GCA_043760535.1). GTDB lineage: Bacteria > Bacteroidota > Bacteroidia > Chitinophagales > Chitinophagaceae > JAZKFT01. The sequence continues at coordinate 6,666 of JAYUOV010000318.1, read as the reverse complement.
ACCACACACCATTTTCTTAAACCTAATGATATCGGATTTTAAATAGCCATGGAAATCATCAATACTAACAAAGACAGAAAACAACGAAGGAAGCCGAACGTGGACCTAAGTACTATGGTGTACGGAAAAGTGCCGCCACAGGCAAAAGACCTGGAAGAGGCTGTTCTCGGTGCCATCATGCTGGAAAAAAGTGCCTTTGACACCGTGGTAGAAATATTAAAGCCTCAATGCTTTTATGTGGAAGCACATCAACGCATTTTTAGCGCCATGCAAAGCCTGCAAACCAAGAGCAGCCCTATAGATATTTTAACCGTGGTAGAAGAACTGCGATACAAAGAAGAACTGGATAATGTAGGCGGCCCTTACTTTGTAACCAAGCTTACTAACTCGGTAGTAAGCAGTGCCAACATAGAAGCACATGCTCGTATTGTACTCCAAAAATTTATCCAACGAGAACTCATCCGCATCAGTGGCGAAGTAATACACGATGCCTATGAAGACAGTACCGATGTTTTCGATTTGCTGGATGATGCTGAAAGCAAACTGTTTGAAATTACCAATAATCACCTCAAGAAAAACTTCGACGAATTGCCTGCGGTTTTGGCCAAGGCTTACAGCCGTATTGAGGAGCTCCGCAATAAGAAAGATGATATTACTGGCGTGCCAAGTGGCTTTGCTGCATTGGATAGGGTAACCAACGGCTGGCAACCTACCGATTTAATTATTATTGCCGCAAGGCCAGCCGTGGGTAAAACGGCTTTTGCACTTAACCTGGCCCGTAATGCAGCACTGCACCCGGTTAATCCGGTGGGTGTAGGGCTGTTTAGTTTAGAGATGAGTGCCCCACAGTTGGTACAGCGTATTCTTAGTGCACAGAGTGAGATACACATGGAAAAAATAAGCCGTGGCCGACTGGAAGATTATGAGATGAAACAACTGCTGACCAAGGGAATGCAGCCTTTGGAAAGTGCCCCAATTTATATTGATGATAGTGCTGCCCTCAACATTTTTGAACTACGTGCCAAGTGCCGCCGTATGGTAAATAAGTTTAAAGTAGGTATGATTATTATTGACTACCTGCAGCTAATGAGCGGAAGTGGCGATGCCCGTGGCAACCGGGAACAGGAAATCAGCGGCATTAGCCGTGCATTAAAGCAAATGGCCAAAGAATTAAAAGTACCGGTAATAGCCTTGAGCCAGTTAAGCCGTGCCGTAGAAAGCAGAAAAGAGGGCAACAAAATGCCACAGCTAAGCGACTTACGTGAATCGGGTGCCATTGAACAAGATGCAGATATGGTAATGTTCCTGTACCGCCCTGAGTATTACGGCGTAACCGAAAATGAGAACGGAGAAAGCAACCGTGGCGAAACCGAAATTAAAATAGCTAAACACCGTAATGGTGCCTTGGAAACCATAAAACTGCGGGCCTTGCTGCACATACAAAAATTTATAGAAGACGATGGCACACAAGGTTACGGTGCCGGCCTGCCACCGGTTAGCAGTGGCGGTAATTTTCGCCCATTGGCCAAAGAAGAACAGGGCGGTGATAACGGCGGCGCCACACTCTACATACAAAAAGGCAGTAAAATGAACGACATGCAAGACGACTTTGATGCTGGCTTTCCGGAGAGTGATGAAGATGCTTTGTTTTAAGGTTCAAGGTTCAAGGATTAAGGGACAAGATTCAAGTATCAGGATTTGGGTGGTGATTTTTCTTTTTGAAACCAGCTTTTGGACCCTGATTGGGCGACATTGGCGACGCTCCATTCATCTGATTGCTACTATGAAACCTGCATAAAACCCTGCGTTTTTATTGGCAGTTCTATCGGTTAGATTTAGACGCCTGCATGGCGTCTCTACACAATCATCATCCCTTTACAAATCGTAAATCCCAAATCGTAAATCGTAAATAGATGGATGTTCCTTTTTTCTTTTCGGACGAACTGAACCAACAAACCAAAACCCTGCTGCTGGATGAAGCCGCAAGCCGCCATGCCGTGCAGGTGTTGCGGATGAAGGAAGATGAAGCCGTACAATTGGCCAATGGAAAGGGAACGATAGCCCGGGCCATTATTACCGATGCCCATAAAAAGAAAACAGAAGTAACCATTGAATCCATCACTTATCAGCTACCGGCTGCACATAGTATTGGCATTGCTATTTCGCTGGTGAAAAATGCCGCAAGGTTCGAATGGTTTTTAGAAAAAGCTACCGAAATAGGCATCACCGATATTTATCCATTACTCTGCCACCGCACCGAACGGCAGGTTTTCCGGCTCGACCGGATGAAGCAAATCCTCATTAGTGCCATGTTGCAAAGCCAGCAGGCATGGATGCCGGTACTGCATACCACCGCTTCTTTTACGGATAGCATTAAAGCTTTTGAAAAATTGGAAGGCCATAAAATGATAGCCCATTGCCTGGAAACAGACAAACAGCAGTTAACCAATCAACCAATCAACCAATCAACCAATCAACTAATCCTCATTGGCCCCGAAGGCGATTTTACCACAGCAGAAATACAACTGGCTTTGGATAATAACTATAAACCTGTAGCCCTTGGCAACACCAGATTACGTACCGAAACGGCCGGGATAGTGGCGGCTACTTTGTTGAAAATGCGGTAAGGTAATTTAACGTTGGGCATTTGGCAAACTACAATCATATTATAATAAATTATACTGTATGCGAAAGCACCGCCGGCGCACAGGTTTACTTATTCTTTTTTATTAAATAGATTCTTCAATAATTTTTTGCCTTTGTCTTCTAAATTTTTCTTGGTTTCGATTTTTGTGGTATCGTTTGGCGAAAACAATTTTTTGGTCAACTGATCTTTACCATCTTTCAGAAGCTGATTTTTGGCTGATGTTAAGGTGTCTTTAATGGCCAATTTTGCGCTGTCTATTTTTGCGTTGGCAAATGTTGTGGTCTGTTGTTTAATATCTTGTGCTAAGCTGTTGCTAGTTTGTTTTAAATCGGTTTTTATAGTTGGTGCAGTAATGGTACCACCCAGCTTTACCTGAATGGGTACTATTTCGCCTACTTTTATGGGTACACCTTTGTTGCTGGCCTGGCTAGATAAATTGTTGATGATGCTGTTGGCTTTATCACCCATTAGGGCTCTTGGTACCTTCATGTTAATGGTATAATCCATGGCTTGTGTTAGGCCGTGCAGCCCACCAATTTCCATTTCAATGTCTTTTACCTTAACAGAAAAAGGTTTAATTAAAACATTGCCATTGGTAAGCTCAAAGAACGTTTTTACGTCTTTAGCGGCAATATTGCTTAAAGCTTTCACATTTATAAATTTGGCAATATTTTCTACGGGTTGAAAGCTATTTAAAACACCTTCAATCATTAGCACATTACCAATGCCGGATAGTGTGCTTAAATCGGGCATCATATTTTCTCCCAATTTGCCCGAAAGATTTAAAGAAGAACTTAGCTTTCCGGCTAAAAATTTACCAATGGGCATTAGCTTTTGTACAGTGTTAAAAGCAAAAAAGGTTTTTTGTATGTCCACATTATTAACTGCATAGTTGAGAGCAATGTCGGGTTGTGTTTTACTGGTTTTGGTGGAGTAATTACCGCCAATGCCAATGTTGCCATCTAAGGCGTTTCCCTTAATGTTATTGAATGTAATGGTTTCATCACTTACCATTAGGCTGCCGGTGAGGTCGGTTATATCAAGTTTATCGTAGTGTACGTTGCCTACAGTAGCATCAAGTGCAAGGTTTAAATTAGCCGGAACCACAAACGGGTTACTGGTAGCGGTATTGGTGTTGGTAGTGTCGGTGCTAACACCCATCCATTCATTTAAATTTACTTTATCTGCATTAAAGTTTATAAGCCCCTCCAGTGGTTGGTTTTGTAAAATGTAAGGCAGTAAATTGTTGATGTAGCCATTTGCAGCAAAACTGGTATTCATAAATTTGCCTTCTGCATTGCTAAGCGTTACGTTTTTAGGGTTAAAACTTAGGAGTAAACTATTTAGAGTGATGCCAGTTGGGTAATCTTTAGATGCGTAAAAAAATTGGTTTAAGGCAATGTTTCCCATGGCATTTATGGCCTCATATTGTTTATTTTCGATGGCTTTTGTATTTCCTTTTAAAGCAGCGTCGGCATTTAACAGGCCTTTTAATTGTGTGCCGGCTTCTAGCTTTACAAACTGTTTAATGTTAGATAAATCAATTTTGCCCTTTGCTACAGCATCTACAAACAAGTTGGTTACTGGGTTTTTTACCAGTAGGCTAAAATCGAGTGGGTCGGTGCCAAACTCTATGTGGGCCTGGCTAATGTTTACTACTGTGTGGTCTGTAATACCATCTGGGTTATTAATAGCTGCCTTTAAGTTAATGTTTTGCACAGCCATTGGCAAATCGGGATATTTAAAGTAACCCTCGCTTACCGCTAAATTAACTGCGTACGCAGGTATGGTAGTGCTGCTATAATTACCTTTTACAAATCCATTAAATAGGGCTTTTCCACTCGTTTTAATGTTATCGAAATTGTTTTGGTAAATGGTAGGTACAAAGCTTAAAATATTTTTAAAGTCGGTAGATGGTGCTTCAAAATTAATATCCATAGCATACGTACTGTCGTTAAGTAATTGAAAAAAACCATTGGTACTGAGTTGTAAGCCATTCAGTTTTATTTCGTCTGATGCAAAAATGAACTTGCTGTTTTTGCTGTCAACGTCAATATCTGTTTTAATACTTGCTGCTGCTTTATTTAAATATGAGATGCCGGCATAACTAAAATTTACCACGTCGGCCGTGGTTTGTGTTTTTAATTTAAAGATATCATCGGCTAAATTTCCACTACCCTGGTGGTTAAGGTTTTTAATTTCAGCTATGGTATTGCTGCTTTCATCCCTGTAAATAATATTACCGTTTTCGATAGCATAATTTTTTAGGTTCAGTTGCACATTATTACTAGCAGTATCGGCAGTTACACTTGCAGTATCTGGGCGTACAATACTCCAATTTGCCAAGCCATTATCGTTTATTAAAGCATGTATGGTAGGCTCTATTAAATTAATACTGTAAATCTGGATGTTCTTTCCCTTTATGGCACTTATTAAATCCATGGATACATCAATTTTTTTTGCCTGCAACAAAGTGTCTTTGGCAAAGGCATCTATTCCTACAATTCGCAACTGGCTTACGCCAACCGAAAGTTTGGGAAAATGCCTAAAAATGGATATATCAACATCGGCAAAATCAACTTTAGCATATAAGCTGTTATTGGCTTCTGTTTTTATATACTTTAATATTCTGCCTTTAAATAGATATGGCAGTGTAATGGCCAGTACAACTAACACTAGTAAACTAATTCCGGTTATTTTCAATGTCTTTTTAATAAGACGTTTTGCTTTAATCCAAGCCATGATTTATAATAATTTGTTTTTAAAAATAATATTTTATGAGTCTTCATCCGCTGCTATGGTTCATATTCCAACCAACGATACTCAAATAAAAGCCCTTAATAATAATCAATGAACCGAAATGCAAACCACTGACCCAAACGCCTCCCAGGAACAACCGGGTCATACTTTCGAATTTCAACTTGTTAATAGCTTAACTGGGCTATCGGATTAGTTACATGCTATTGAAACGGATTTTGGTTCGTAGGTGCACAAACCCAATCTTTTGAAGAATTCAAGTTTTTAGAAGATTGCTTTTGCCAACTGGCAACTTAAAAATTGCCAACTTCCTCAATGTGCCTCATCCGGCGTAAACGTTTGCTCCACCGGCATTTGCGGCCCGTGTAGTCTCACAGCTTTGGCCTTTTTCTTTTTGGCCATCCGCATATTGAGCAGTTCCACCGTAAAACTAAATGCCATGGCTACATAGATGTAACTTTTGTCTATATGGCTACCATGTATGGGTTCCAGCCCTTCGAAGAAAAGGCTAAAGCCTACCATAATTAAAAATGACAAGGCCAGCATTTTTAAGGTAGGGTGTTTTTCTATAAATTTAGAAATGGCATCGGCAAAAAAGAACATAATCACCATGGCTATCATAACAGCTATTATCATAATGGGTACATGCTTGGCCATACCAATAGCGGTGATTATGCTATCGAAAGAAAATATCATATCCACCAAAATAATTTGCGCCATAATGGCTCCAAATTTATTGGCTTTTTTCTTGGGTGCTCCGGGCACTTCCTCGTCGCCTTCTAGCTTATGGTGTATTTCTTTTACCGTTTTAAATATCAGGAACAATCCGCCCACAAACATGATGCAGTTGCGGAGGTTAAAACCATAATGATGGTCGTTAATAGTAAAGCCAAACAATTCTTTACTGCCATTGGTTACGAGCCATCCGAGGGCTAAAAGCAGTAAGCTTCTAACAATAATGCCCAGTATCATCCAAAGCCGGCGGGCTTTTTTATTTTCGTTGGCAGGCAGGCGGCCTATAAGTATAGATACAAAAATTACATTGTCTATTCCCAGTACAATCTCTAACAGGGTTAGGGTTAACAGGCTAATCAGCGAATCCATTGTAAATAAATAATCCCACATAAAGCTTAAAATTTACGGCAAATATCTACTAAACTTCCTTTAGGGCATCTCTAAAAACCCATATTTTGTAAGTGCCGCATTTTAAGTTACAATTTTATTTTAATATGTTATTTTCTTTTTACTCTTGTTTTTCTGTT
>JAYUOV010000317.1:0-59360 GCA_043760535.1 Chitinophagaceae bacterium | reverse complement strand
CCATAAATAGCCCAACTTTTCTGCTTCCAATATATCCGTACAATTTGCCTTTAGCTGTATACCGCATACCAGCCATTTAGCTGGAACGAAAAGTTTAACAGGAATGATACCCAGTTGCTTTTCTTCAGTTTCCTGCTTCCAGTTTTGTCCTTTCATTTTAGCCAAAAGTGGAGCGGTAGTAGTAGATTGGTTTTGATTGCTAATGCCATGTTTTTTATCTTCAAAATCAAAATAACCATCAGTAAGTATCATCACTTTATTATTGTAGCGAACATCAAGGTCACTATTTATCTGCTCATTAAAATACTGCCAAATATCCACCCCCAAAAAATCACTATTCTTATTGCCGAGCATGGCCTGCTGATATAACAATCCCAGATGAGAGGCAAAGCTAGCTTTGAATTCATTTAGTTTTACCAATTTCTCAGCTGCAGAATACTTACCCATATCTATCGAAAGATTATTTTCAAAAGTGTTACCAGGCAATGAACTCTGTTTCTGAGGAATTATTCGCAAACAAAATTTGTCTTTCGATTTTACCACAATATTTCTCTGCACCGATTTTTCGAACTTTTCAAATACTGCCCTTATAGCATTCGTATCAATATTTACCTGGTCAGTGTTTTGAATAATTCTGTCACTTAAATCAAGCACCACCACATAATTATCATTGGTAGCTGTATGCGTACCCGTTTCTGCATTAGACGAACAGGAGGCCAGGCTTGTTATTAATGCCAATAGGGATATTATATTTTTCATTGCAAAAGTTTTAAATATTGATTAATTGCGATTATCAGTAGCCACACTTAGTGTTTGATGAAAGTTTCTGTAAATATTTTCGCAGGTACTTTTTTTGGAATCATTACTATTAGAGCCATTTAAATAATGCAACCAGCCAGCATAGAAATTCTCCATATTCCGTAAAAGGGTTTCAGGTTTTGTTAATGCTCTTTCAAGGTCTTTTTTAAGATTCTCAATCGCCATCTTCAAAGCGTCTACTAATTTTTGCAAGTCCGAAATTTCCTGTTTGTGTTTGATAATTTCATTTTCAATTTCACGGATTCGTTTTTGTATCCCTTTAATTTCAATCTCTGCTTTAGCATTAACGTTTTTCTTTCCATGCTCCTTAATAGCTGCCTCGTAAATAAATCCCCAAAGAATATAGGTGCCAAAACCAAACGCAAGCACCAGATAAAAATTGACACTTTTGTACCAGCCCCAGCTTTCATCTGCAATTCCCATCATTGTTTTAAGTTCATGAATGCCACTATCTATTTTATACGCAATCAATCCATCAATAGAAAGGCAAACAAGCGTAGCCAAGCTAATTTTCAGCCATTGCCATTTTGAACCATCATGAAAAATATGGGGTAGGGTTCCAAAACCAAAAAACAAGAAGGCTCCCAAATAAACAAATAGTAAGTGTGCACTTCCTTGAAATATTCCCTTTGCATCAAAGATGGAATTCAGCATAAGGGATACGTCGTCACCGCTACTACTATTTACCATCTGCTGCATGTTCCTAAAAAAAGAAGCATTCATGGCGGATGCATAAAAGAAAATCAGGTAAATAGAAATGATACCACCGAGAATACTATACAACCAAAACTTAGCAGGAATATAAAGGCTTTGTATTTTTCCTTCTGCCATTAAAATTTGCTTTTGCTCAATACTCGATTCTTGCAACTTTATCTGATTTTCTTTATCGGGAATAATTACTTCTTTGATGTGCTGCTGGTCTTTTTCCTTTCCATTTTTTTCCCCTTCTTTCAGGGTCATTTCTGCTTCTAATTGTTTTTTTCTACGTAGCTCTTCATCCACATCATAGCTTTCATCTACTACGTGGCCGGCCTTTATCCACCTTAACCTATTTTCGAAAGCCATAGGGTCACCTTGGTTTAATCCTGCCTCTGTGTAACCCCAATCTTTAAGCGACTTTGTTGTTACAGTTTTTGGGGTAATAAACTCTTTTTGATCAGTAGCCTTTTCAATGGGTGAATTTTCGTCCTGTTGTTTTATTGTTTCCATTTTTATTGTTTTTACTTTTATTTGAGAATAGCCCAATTATGGACTGTTTTTTTATATTACGGGTTAAGGTTTTATTTTGGGAATTCACCGCTTAGTACGGCATCAGCCGGGTCTGGAATAAAGCAGATATCAATTCGTTCAATTTTTCTCTCTTGAACTTTTACTAAAACAGACACCTGCGTAATACGTTGTTTTGTAATTTGTGTAAGTACAATACAAGGCCTGTTTTGCAAAGAAGGATGCAAAGCCAATTCAGCGCTTACAGTCATATGCTCAAACTGCATGGCCAATTTAATAGCTGTAAATTTTGAATGGAGATATAAGATAAATGCTCTCTTTCCCTCAATAGGAATTAGAACCCATTGAGATTCATAAATTAAATTCCTGGCCAATACTGGCTCAATAAAACTGGTATCTAAATTGTTCCAGCTTTTTGCTAATTGCCTTAAAATTTTTGTTTCTTGATAATTCATTTTGCCTTTCGTTTTGTTTCGTCAAACCGATTTTTGGTTTGATGAATCAAAAGTAGTATAGCGGTGAACTGAAGGAAAGGAATATAACCTTGTTGTTATTCCTGCAAGGTTGCAGAAACTTAATATCGTATGTCTATTAAATTTCTCGGAATTTTTATGTAGTAAGGATTTCCTGCAGTTCCAGATATTCTGTAAAAGTCGGCTAAGGGCTCAGAAAGTAATTCTGTAATTATTCGGTTTATATGCGTTTTGGTAGGATTAAATCCATCTCCAAAGGGATGGCTAAGGTTCTCAATTCTAGTCGCAGCATCTTCAGCAGAAGCACTTGGTCTTAGCTTTATATAGATTGAAAGAAGCTCCGCCTTAAATTCACTTAATTGAGCTACGGTAACTCCATCAGGCTTAGATAGAAAGAATAAGTATAGTGTTTTAAAAAGAGGTGTTAATCTAATTTCCAGATTTTGTTGCGGTAGTAGGATTTTTCCTTTTCTATCTATTATTATTGGGGTAGGCTCTGTTATTTGATCTTCTTCTTGGAAAATCAACTCGTTTCTTATCCCATTGAATATTGTTCTCACTTGCCTTAAAATTCTCGGATCAACCTTTTCATCTCTTATTTTTTGGATGCAGTTTTCACAGATGTTTGCAGTCTGTAACTTTATAATTACTTGATTTTTATTGTCACAAAAATCGTTCATACACCCTTTCAATGGCTCATGAACAAATTCATTTGGTACATTGGTAATATCAATTTTCATTAGGGATTGCATAATATTTTCAACTACCTGATATGCAATGGGGTATTTAGCATTAATCTTTGTGTACTGTTCCCACTCGGCAGTATGAACAAAAATATTTTTTGATTCATCGATTGCACTAAACCAGTTCAATGAATTTTTTCTATTTGTCAAGAGTACTATAAAACTGTTGTGTTCTATTTTGAATACTTCTCTATAAAAACTACAAAGTGAAAACAACTCTTTCCAACTTAAAGGCTTCCCTCTTTTGGGGTCAAATTTTATTGCTGTGTCATTTGAAGGGTATTTGAAGTTGTGTCGTGGAAAAAGTTCATATCGTAAAAACCAAAAATCTCTTTTATCAAACTCATAAAACGAAGGAATAAACTCTAAAGGGCCGTCAAACGAACTTAACATATCACTTACATCTCTGAAATATTCAGATTCAAATTCAGGTGTCTTTATGAGATAAACTTTCATCGTATGAAAATAATGATTTGAGATTACTTCTTATTGATTCTTAATTCTGGTTAAATGTGGCTATTTCATTTCTATTATCGACAATTTACTCATACAAGCCTGATATTGTCGGCACTCATTTTTGCCTCACCTCCTGAACCCAATCCTTTCCCTTTCATCCCACTTCCTCTCAGCGGCTTTTTCGTCCAGCAGGTTTTCCACTTGCCCCGATTTTTTCGGGGTGCATCGTATATCTGGTTTAGTTGAGAGTCGTGTTCGCCAAGGCGGTCTTATATTTGTTTCAGTTGTTACCTTATGTTCATTTGCTGTAAGCTAAGGCGACGTATTTCTAAAAAGGCTAGCATTATGGCTATGTTTATATTAATGGCCCGGTCGCGGTTAAGTATGCCACTCAGCATGGCTAAGCCTTGTTCGGTAATGGCATAGGGTAGGTGTTTTAGAGTTTGACTACTGTAATTTTTTAAAGTGGGAAATTGCGGCCTTAAAGAGTGGCTGCTTTCTAAGCCTGTTATAGCCATTACCTTCTTTCATGTAGCTCATCACCTGATTATAGGTGCGGTTTTAATTTTAAAAAAAATATATGTTTAATATGGTTTTGTACACAACTTTAAGTGGTACAAGGTCTCATGCTTCTTCTGGAGAAAGGTTTTCTTTTTCCTTTATATTAGCATAAAATATTATATATTTTTAGAATTGGCTGATAATACTTTAGCATTTAATTCGCTAAAAAAACTTATTTAACAGCTAAAAACGACTCCTATACATTGTGCTTTTTAAGTGTTTCGCTATCGTTTTTTTTGGTAAGCTACATTTGGCCATTTACATCTTGGGTTAGGGCTATCCGGGTTAGCGTTTGGTGGCAGTATGGGTAGTAATGCCACTAGGTGTGTTGGGGTAAAGAGAAGCGGTAAGCATTTCTATTAATATCATTGGTTATCATATATAATAGAAACGGAATTATTATTAGCATTGGCCACATATTATAGTTTACAATTGCTGCTTCATTTAGTTTTTAAGCAGCCAAAATGCCCTAAATATTGGGTGTAAATAAAAGTAATATAGCCCAAAGCTCATTTTTTGTTCCATTAAAAATAGATAATAATGATGGTTGGCAATTACCACTCTACAGTTATAAAATGCCTGCCAGCAAAGGGTTTCAAAAAAAATTACAAAGCTTGGCCATCATAATTCAGGTAAAAATATATGCCCCAAAAAGAGGGTTAATCAATGGTTACAGGGTTACCAGTTTTACTTTCGGGTATATATTTGTACAAGTAAATTATGGTCATGACATGATTTGCTGACCGGTTTTGAGCCTCTTGCAAAGGCTTCCAATTAGCTCTTTTTTATGCTAGCTTTTTTTAAAAAAGCGTTTGCCTGTTGCTGTATGAAACGATTGGTTGTCTGTGAGTATTTTCTCATTCTTCAACAAATTTAAACAACAATAAACGTTATGAAAACAAACACGAATAATAACAAAAAAGCCGCAATATTGATTGCCGCTTCATTAATGATAAGTGCTTCACCTTTGGCCAAAGTATTTGCCAGAGAAATGGCCAACAATAAAAAAGTAAGTGTAGCTGCCGAATCGGCGCTTGAAATCAGCACTAGGTATTTAGGCGAAAAAGATGAGCATGTGTTCATCCGCATCGCACTAAACCAGCCATCTGAACAACGTAGTTACCTGCGTATTTATGATAACAATGGCGAGTTACTGTACGAAGAAATGGTAACTGAAAAAAATCTTGCCAAAGTAATTAAGGTTTCGCCAAGCGAACTCAGTAGCCTGAACCTTGTGTACAGCTCTGGTAATAAAGAAACCAAAAAACTAGTGGTAATTAATGTACTTGAAACTAGGAAGTACGAGATAATAGAAACCGCAAAATTGTAACTACTGTAAATAACTAAAAAAACACCAGCCAGCCTGCAAATGAGCAGGCTGGCTTCTAACCGTTTTTTCGTGGAGAAATTTGAAATTTTATCCTCAAATCGGTTGGGAAAATAGTCTGAGATATATAATGAAAAATTAAAAAATATTGATTCTTCTTTTATTATTTTATACTGCTCAACATGCAATTTCCCAGTATGTGTTCAAAATGCCGCCTTGTCAAAAGTGTCATTTGGTTACATGCCACAGCGTAAAAAATATTTCCTCCAAAATGTTGTTAGCAGCGGCCGTGGAGTTTGGTTTAGGCCCTTGTAAAATTTGTAAGTCTCCTGTTGTTGTAGTGGCTATTCCGTTTAGTAATAAAAAGCCTGAGGGAACAGGTAAAATCATACTATGCAAGGGTATCACTAAAGCTGGTGTTCGCTGTAAACACATGACTAGTATTGCAAGTGATTACTGTTTTCAGCATCCTCCTTCTATGTAGCTATAATCATTTTTTTGCTTCGCTTATTCGCCAGGCTTTCTGCCTTTAATTCCTGCGTTTTATAGCCACTAACTAAATTTGCGGCGGTTGGGTATTTTTGCATGTTGGGTTTTCTTTATCTTACGACCTAACCTTAATTGCACACCCAAAATTGAAAGTGGATGAGATTTCTATATTTTTTTTCAACAAAAAATGCATTTTTCAGAATCGTTTTTTTGTTGGCCTTAATTTTTTTAGGATTACTGGCAGGAAAAGCTCAGGATACCATCAGGTACACCGGCTCCCCTACATTTTGCCAGGGGCAGTCTTTATTATTAACTACCAGCCCAACAGGTTCTTCTTATCAATGGCAATTGAATGGAGTAAACACAGCTACAACAGCCAGCTACCTTGCTACACAATCTGGAACGGTTACAGTAACTGTAAACGGAGGGCTGTTTGCGCCGCTTGTAATTACTGTTAATCCTGTTCCCACTTCCAGCTTTACATTTTCGCCCAATGGGCAATGTGGTAGTGTTCCGGTGAACTTTACAAATATATCTTCAGGAGCAAGTAATTACGCCTGGCATTTTGGTGACCCCAATTCCGGTTCTAATAATACCTCTACTCTGGCCAATCCCAGGCATCGGTTTGCTGGTAACCCGGGAAATGGTACACAAAACCTATCAGTTTCATTAAACACCACCAATGCTTTTGGATGCAGTGCTGTTTCGTCTCAAAATGTAAATATTAAGCAAAATCCGGAAACACAACTGGGTGGTATTGGCTCAACTACTTATGATGGTAAAAATTTTTTTACAGCTTGTTCAGGTAACTCTCCTGAAGCCTTTACCTTTTCAAATCAATCAAACACCAATAATACTTTTTACCGGATTAATTGGGGAGATGCGAGTCCTGATTATAGTTCTGCAACCTTTTCATCCCTTGTTACCCATTCATACACAACTGGTACTTATACGATCAATTTTATTGTTACCGGAGTAAATGGTTGTTTGGACACGGCGGTTTATTATGCTTTTGTAGGTGCAAACCCTGCAGTGGGTTTAGGTAACCCAGGCAACACATCTATATGTACAGGCTCCGGTCTCACTTTTCCAATAAACACTACTTCAAGCAATCCACCTGGCACAGTATATAAAGTAATTTTTAATGACGGCACACCTGCCATCACTTACACACATCCCGCACCACTAGATGTTACACATAATTTTTTGATAACATCTTGTGGTACTAATAGCCCAGGTTATAACAATTCTTTTTCTGCAACCGTCACCGCTTCTAACCCGTGTAATTCTTCTACAGCCTCGGTTGTACCAATCTATGTGTCCAAAAAACCATTGGCTTCCTTTTCTATTTCACCCAGAGATACGACTTGTGTAAATACTCCTGTAACATTAACAAATACCAGTGGCTTATCAAACTATGTGAACAATGGCACCTGTACCAACGGCAAGATAATTTGGAAAATAACTCCGGCAACAGGCTGGACAATTTCCAGCGGAAGCTTAGGAAATGATTTTGGCTCCGCTGACCCTAGTATCTGGTTGACAGGCTCCAGTCCATTGATTATCAACTTTAATACAACGGGAACTTATTCTCTTAGCCTTAAAACGGGAAATCCTAGGTGCGGATCGGACTCCATCACCAAAACCATTTGTGTAAACCCTTCTCCAATAGGAGCATTTACCATTGATAAAAATATTGGCTGTACGCCGTTAGATGTAGCTACTTCCAATGCTTCTAACACGCCCATTTGTGGCAATAATAGCTATGCTTGGACGGTATCCTATTTGCCCCCCAGTGTTGGGTGTGTGCCTAACACATCTAATTTTATTTACACCAATGGCACCAATGCCAGTTCAGCAAACCCACAATTTCAATTTATAAACCCCGGTACCTATACTATAAGCCTGGTAACCAAAAGCTCAGTTGGTGCCTGTACTGCCCCTACCGTTTCAACACCGGTTTCGGTAAAAGCAAAACCTGTCGCAACTATTAATGCTGGTCCATCTGTTTGCCAAAACGGCTCCATTTCACCTACTGCCACCGTAAGTAATTGTTTTGGCACTACTGCCGCTACATATATCTGGTCTTTCCCTGGAGGAACACCAGCTACATCTACTTCTCCCAATCCCGGAGCTATTATTTACAGTACACTTGGGCAAAATATAATTACGCTTAGTGTTACGAATGAGTGCGGTACAACAAAAGTTACTGATACAGTAAACGTTACCAACCCACCCGTTTCCAACGCTGGGCCCGACACGGCCATTTGTAGCGGAACGCCTGTTTTATTAGGTACAGCAAGCACAGGTTTTACATATTCCTGGTCGCCAGCTACCGGCTTAAGCAATGCTGGCATAGCAAGGCCTATTGCCAACCTAAATTATACCGGGGCAAATAGCGATACTACGTATCAATACATTATTACCGTTTCTGCAGGGGCTACTTGTTTTAGCAAAGACACGGTTTTGGTTACGGTAAAAAGAAAACCCAGCCTGGTATTAAACCCAACTACTGCCGCTATTTGTGCAGGTAATAGTATCACATTAACCGTTTCCGGAGCCGACTCTTATACCTGGGGCCCCGCAACCGGCCTAAGCAAAAATACTGGTGATACTGTAATCGCTTCACCTGCTGTTACTACACCTTATACTGTTACAGGAAGTTTATCAAATTCTTGTACAGCCACAGCAGTGATTACGGTAAACGTAACTACGTCGCCCATTGCCAATGCGGGTCCCGATACGGCTATCTGCAGCGGTACACCTGTAGTAATAGGTACCAATGTTGGTGGTTCATTCACCTATGCATGGTTGCCGGCAACGGGACTGAGCAACGCCGGCACGGCACGGCCTACCGCTACACTTACTTACAATGGGCCAGCCAGCGATACTACTTATCAATACATTGTTACTGTATCTGCAGGTGCAAGCTGTGTTAGTAAAGACACTGTTCTTGTAAGGGTAAAAAGAAAACCTGTAGTGGGTATCGGCCCGGCAGGTGTGCAAATATGTGCCGGTAGCAGCAGCACACTTATAGCCACTGGTGCCGATAGTTACCTATGGTCTCCGGCCACCGGCCTCAACACAACAACCAGTGATACAGTAATTGCTACACCGTTTTCTACTACTATATATACCGTAAACGGAACACTTACCAATGGCTGTGCCACCAATGCATCGGTAACCGTAACCGTTGTTTCTTTTGCCAATGTAAATGCAGGGAGGGACAGCACCATTTGCCAAAGCAGTACAGCTATACAGTTTACTGGTACACCTGCTGGCGGCGTATGGGGTGGCAGCCCCTTTATTACAGGTGGCGGTATTTTTAACCCCAATACTGCTGGCCTTGGCGTTTATAATTTGTATTACACAGCAGGCCCGGCAGCTTGCCAAAAAACGGATACTATTACAGCTACAGTTATAAATGCCCCCAATGTAAAAGCAGCAAACGACTCTACCGTTTGCCAGGGCATTACCACTATACAACTCACAGGTAACCCTACCGGTGGCACTTGGAGCGGCTCTCCTTTTATTACAAGTGCCGGGGTGTTCTCTACTTCTAATGCTGGCACTTATACCCTTATTTATTTATTCGGTGGCGGCTCTTGTTTTGGTAGAGACACTACTATTGTTACTGTAAATGCAGGGGTGGCTAATAATAGCATTTCGCCTAATCAGGCCATTTGTACAGGTACACAGCCGGGGTTAATTACCGGCCAAAGTATTACAGGCGGTAATGGTACGCCCATTTACCAATGGCAAACCAGCACCGATAGCCTTTTATGGACAAATGTTGGCGGGGCTACTTCTAAAGATTTTACCCCGCCGGTATTAGTTACTACTACTTTTTACAGAAGGGTAGCAGCCAACGTGCTATGCTTTGGCAGCCAAAGTAATGTAAGCATGCCAGTAAAAGTTACCATCAATCCCTATGCTACTGCACTCTTCAGCCCTACTACTACCAAAGGTTGCGTTCCATTTTTTATTACACCGGCCATTATTAACCTTACACTTTTTAATACGGCAGTAATAGAATATCGCTGGTATGTAAATGGCGGCTATATAGGTAGCGGCCAAAATTTTCCAGGCCATACCATGGATACGGCTGGTGACAGCATCACCATCAAGCTGCTAGCTATAAGCCGGTTTGGTTGTAAAAATGATAGTATGCAGCGGGGTTTTGTAACTGTAGTAAGGCCAGTGCCTGCATTTAACCAAAATGATTCTGTGGGCTGTGGGCCGCTCACAGTTTCATTTACCAATAACACCCCTAATGCAAGCCAGTACAGCTTTTTGTGGGATTTTGGTAATGGCCAAACATCTGTATTACCACAGCCTGCGGCAATAAATTTTGTCCCAAATCCATTGAGTGGAGATACGGTTTATACCATTAAATTCCGGACCTTTAGCCAGTGCGATACCATTTTATTACAGCGGTTTGTTAGGGTAAAATCTAAACCAAAAGCCTTGTTTACACCAGATAAAAGCACCAGTTGTTCGGGCTATAATTTTACATTTAGCAATACCAGCCGTGGGCTAAATACCAGCTATGTGTGGGATTTTGGCGATGGCTCTCCGCTACTAATTACCAATGCACCACAGGTAAACCATGTGTATAGGGTAGGCACCACAGATACATTTAATGTAAAACTAAAAGCCACCAACGAATGCGGAACGGATAGCCTTGTATATAAACTGGTGGTGACTCCGATAACCATTCGCCTGGATTTTGCTATTAACGGAAACCAGCGTTTTGGCTGTGCCCCGCATCTGGTTCAGTTTATAAACAACTCTACAGGTGGTAATATTTATACATGGGATTTTGGTGATGGAAATACCCTTACTACCATAAAAAGTATTGATACCATTCCACATGTATATGCACTTGCAGGTACCTACACTGTAAGGTTACGTGGCACCAATAATTGTAGCGATACCACAGATATAGAATTGGTAACGGTAAATATTAAACCCGCCGTATCGTTTACCGCCACACCGCTTATTGCATGTATTGGCGATACTATCCGCTACACCAATCTTAGCGATACGGGCCTTGTGTATAACTGGCGTTTTGGCGATGGAAGTACTTCGGCTTTAGCCAATCCTAAGAAAGTTTTTTCTGCCATGGGGCTTTACCGCACCCGGCTAACTGGCAGCAAAGTGAATGCCACAGGGGGTAGTTGTGCAGATAGTGTATTTATTGATGTGCTGGTAAGAGACAGCTTGCCTGGCGTTATTAGTGTAAGCGATAGCATTAGCAACTGTGCTCCTTTTACTGTTACTTTCAAAAACCTAAATCGCCCATCTTTTATTACCAACTGGAACTTTGGCAATGGCAATACAGCTACCGGAGACAGCATCGTACATACTTACACCATACCCGGAACGTATGTGGTAAAAATGACAAGCAAAGGTTTGCTGGGTTGTAATTATGTAGCTTTCAAAAATATTGTTATAAACGGGCCGGCCGGATTATTACGTTACACTGGCGGCTATGTGTGCCTTGGCAATGCCACGCAGTTTGAAACCATAGCAACAGGGGCAACGCAGTACCGGTTTGTATTTGGCGATGGCGATTCGCTTACTACAGCCAGCAATCTTATTGCTCATATCTACACAAGGCCAGGCATCTACATTCCTTATGCATGGCTGCTTTCGGGTAATTGCCAGGTAAAAGTAAGTACAGGCGATACCGTAAAAGTGGATCGTATAAAAGCTGGGTTTAGAACCTCTTTACAACAGGTTTGTGGTGCTACTTCATTTTCATTTACCGACACATCAAATGCCTTTTTCGGAATCCGTAACTGGGAATGGAATTTTGGTGATGGCACATTTTCAACCTTACAAAACCCAAATAAAATATATACACAAAGTGGTGTATATAATATTAGGCTACGTATAACAGGCAGTAGTGGCTGTGTAGATTCGGTATTGATACCGCTAACAATAAATGTGCGTACAAAACCAGTTGGGGCCATTAACAGCGATACGATAGCATGTATTAGTTTGCCCGTTTCGTTTACAGCAATTGTACAGTCGCAGGATGCCATTACGGGTTATGACTGGAACTTTGGCAATAGTGCCACAGCCTCTGGCCAAAATGTGAATTATACATACAATCAATCTGGCTTGTACACGGTTCGGCTTATTACCCGTACTTCTTTTGGTTGTGCCGATACAGCCTATAGAACCGTTAGGGTAAACATTTCGCCACTGATCAATGCAGGTGCTGATGTAAGGATATGCCGTGGGCAATCGGTACAGCTTAACGCCACCGGTGCCAGCACATGGCAATGGACGCCACTACAAAACCTTAGTTGTACTACATGCAGTAACCCTGTAGCAAGCCCGATGGTAACAACTGTTTATGCAGTTACCGGAAGCAATTCATTACTCTGTCGTGGTACCGATTCTATTACGGTAGAAGTAATTCAGCCGTTTAATATGACCGTATCTAACAGCGATAGCATTTGTATTGGCCAAAGCAGCCAACTATTTGCAAGTGGCGGGTTTAAATATACCTGGAACCCTGCTGTGGGGCTAGACAGGGCCGATGTCCCCAATCCTATTTCCACACCACTAAGCACTACTTTTTACAGGGTAGTAGGTACCGATCCATTCAATTGTTTTACCGACACGGGTTTTGTAAGAGTGGCCGTGGGCCAATATCCTACGGTGGATCTTGGAACAGGTGCTACTGTTGTGGCTGGCACCAATGTGAACCTCAACGCTATCATTACCGGCGGCCCTATTGCCAGCTACCGCTGGACGCCATCGAGGGATTTAAGTTGTACCAACTGCGGTAATCCTGTGGCCACTATCAACACCAATATTTTCTATAAATTAGAGGTAGAAAACATCTATGGATGTACTGCTTCTGATACCATTTCCTTTAAAGTGAACTGCGATATTTCGCAGGTTTTTATTCCCAATGCCTTTAGCCCAGATGGTGATGGTATCAATGATATTTTGATGGTACGGGCAAAAGGTATAGCACAGGTAAAATACTTTAGGGTGTTTAACCGCTGGGGCCAGTTGGTTTTTGAAAGGGGCAATATTAATGCCAACGACCCGCAGCAGGGATGGAATGGCAAGATAAACGGCGTACCTGCAAATCCCGATGTATATGTTTATACTGCCGAGGCGATATGCACGGCTGGCGGAACGTATGTTTATAAGGGGAATGTTACGCTGGTGCGATGAAATTGGTTGGGAATCCGGGTATTTGAAAGCTACAATTGGCCTAGGTTTCCAAGGCTGAAGCCATGGGCTAGTAAGGTTGGTGACAGGGTTCGGGGGTTTGCTTTTGGGAATGGTTTTTTTGAAGACTTGAAACCTAAAAGTATATTTCCTAGTCCATAGCTTCAGCCATGGGTTAGTGACAGAATTTTTGGGTTTGTTTATAAAAATAAATTTTTTAAACACCTGAAACCAAAAAGCACATTTCCTAGCCCATGGCTTTAGCCTTGGGGAAAAAAAGGTTGGTGACAGGTTTTGCGTTTTAGAAAAAATTAAACAATAAAAAACTAACACCATGTCTTACATCAAAATTTGGGTACACGCAGTATGGGCTACAAAAAGCAGGGCGCCGGTAATGACGGATAATATTCTAAAAAAGATTTGCGACCATATTCATTACAACTGCCATGAAAAGAAAATATTTTTAGATAGCATCGGTGGGCATCTGGATCACTTACATGCATTGATGCGGTTGAACCCTGAGTATAGCATTTCGAAACAAATGCAACTGATTAAAGGAGCATCTGCTCGTTGGGTTAATAAAAGTGGCATATTGTTATCTCATTTTGAATGGGGTGATAAGTTTTTTGCCACCTCGGTAAGCCATAGGTCAATTGCCAGAGTACGGAATTATATATCGATCCAAAAAGAACACCATACTTCACAAACATTTGAAGAGGAGAAAAACTATTTTATGAATAGTCTCGGTTTTACTGAAAATGATGGATAGTTCCCATGGCCGAAGCCATGGGCTATCAAGGTTGGTGAAAGGTTAATGGGTTTGCGTTTGCGAATGATTTTTTTGAAGACTTGAAACCTAAAAGCATATTTCCTAACCCAAGGCCGAAGCCATGGGCTATTAAGGTTGGTGAAAGGTTAACGGGTTTGCGTTTCCGAATGATTTTTTTGAAGACTTGAAACCTAAAAGCATATTTCCTAACCCATGGCCGAAGCCATGGGCTATTAAGGTTGGTGAAAGGTTAATGGGTTTGCGTTTGCGAATGATTTTTTTGAAGACTTGAAACCTAAAAGCATATTTCCTAACCCATGGCTTTAGCCTTGGGAAAAAAAAGATTGTAAACAGGCTACCCGGTTTTACCCATAACAACAAATTTTTTAACCATCCGAAACCTAAAAGCATATTTCCTAACCCATGGCTTTAGCCTTGGGAAAAAAAAGTCGGTGACGGAATCGCAGTTTTACCCAAGACAACAAATTTTTTAAACACCCGAAACCAAAAAAAAATTCCTAACCCAAGGCTTTAGCCTAGGAAAAAAACATAGAAATGAAAAAAGTCATCACATCCATCACCATCTCTTGCATAGTATTTTTTACCCATGCACAAGACCTCAACTTTTCCCAATTTTACGAACTGCCATTACTGCGAAACCCTGCACTAGCAGGCATTTTTAATGGCGATGTACGGGTGCAGAGTGTGTACCGCAGCCAATGGCAAAGTGTAACCGTGCCTTATAAAACTGGGGGCATTAGTGCCGAAGTAAAATTTCCGCTGGCCAATAACTATGACCATTTTACCGTAGGCATGCAGACCACTTACGATGTGGCCGGCGATAGCAGGCTAAGCCGGTTACAGGTACTGCCGGTTTTGAGCTATCACCGCAATTTGAATGGGGAAGAAGGAGCCTATTTGTCGGCTGCATTTATGGGCGGCGTAGTTACCAGCCAGTTCGACCCTACGCAATTAAAGTGGGATGACCAGTTTGTAAATGGCCAATATGCTGCCACCAACCCAACCAGACAGGTGCTTAACAGAACAGGAAAAAATTATATGGATTTGTCGGCGGGTATTTCACTCACATCTCCTTTTGGTTCAGAGGGTTCATTTTATGTGGGTGCTGGGCTCTATCATTTTAATAAACCCAAAGTAGGATTCGAAGTGGCTACCGACAGTATTTCTACCTTGAATTTTAAATGGGCTTTTAATGCAGGTATGTCTTTTGCTACTACCGATTATAGCCGCATTAATATGTTTGCCGATTACTTTACACAAGGTGGGCATAAACAGTTTATGGGGGGTGCTTTTTATACTTACGACATAGTGCAATACGACGAAATGGATGATAAAACCAGCCTCAGTTTTGGAGGCCTATACAGGTGGAATGATGCTTTTATTCCGGTACTCAGGTTAGACCATCACCAGTTTAGCGTGGGCCTTAGTTACGATGTAAATGTGAGTAAATTAAGAACGGCATCACAGGGGCGTGGTGGCTTCGAATTAACTTTAAACTACAAATCATTTATTAGCGGCAGATCCGTTAATTCATTCAAAATGAGGTGTCCACAATTTTGAGTATATGTTTTTTTTATTTACTCCGATTTAAGATGCCTAAGGCTGCCCAATAGATACCGCCGTATAGATGATCCAGAAATTGCTGGTCGGTATAAATAGCTGGTAGGTGGCCAAGTGCTGTATAAAATGCCCGGCCACCATCAAAAGTGTGGTACCAGCTTACCGGATGAAAATTACCCATGCCTAAGGCTTTCTTTTCTGCCCATTGTACTTTGGGGTTAAATGTTTTTTCATCTACAGATAGTATGTATTTGAGGTTGTTCGCTTTTTCTGGCCCAAACTCGTACCATTCATCTGTCCATAATTGGCCGGTTTTAAAAGTCTTCATCCCCGGAAATTCATCATCAATAACCTGTAAACGAGCGGTTTGTATTGCGGGATGAATGTAGAACATACGACCAACAAGCTCATTGTACCAAGGCCAATCGTATTCGGTATCGCTGGCACTATGTATGCCTACATAGCCCTTGCCCTTTTGTATAAAACGTTCCATTACTTTTTGCTGTGTGCTATCGAAAATATTGCCGGTAGTATTTAAGAAAATGATTACCTGATATTGTTCTAAATTTTTATCGTTAATGGCATTATTGTCTTCCTGTATTTCCAATTCAAAATTATTACGCTCGGCCATTTTTTTAATAGCTTCTACACCAAAATGACCCGATGCATGCTGCCAGCCCATCGTTTTAGTTACCAGAAAAGCTTTAAATTGTTTTTGTGCCACAGCACCACAGCAGTAGCCAATACAAAAGCATAGCGATACCCAGGTTTTAATCAGTTTCATACGGTGAAGTTTATAGAAAATAGAAGCAAAAAATAATACAACACATCATTACAATGCATGAATATAAATCAATCATCGGTTCCATAATTATTGGTTTTCTTTTTTAAAATCACCTACCGGCAGGCATTGGTACTATGGGCAGGCTTTCGTTTCCGGTATCATTTACACTTTGTACGCCAAAAAAATAATTGTCTTTTGAGTAGGGTAATTTCATTTCAGTTTTACTAGTAAAAAATTTCTTTTGCCAAAATGCACAGGTACTTTCTCGCATTAAAATATAATATCCTTTAACCATTCCGGCCTTGGGAGCTTTCCATGTAATGGTGGTGGAATTACTAAGACTTTTGGTTTCTACTTTTGCATCTTGTGGCATGGCAGGTGCCTTGGCAAGGTTAGCAAGGCAGCTTAGGTTAAGAGCCGTGTTTTTTCGCAGCAACTCAAAGTCCATAAACTCCGCAAGGTCGCCGTAGCGAATGCCGTTTTCTGTTCTTACATCTTGGTGCTGGTGTTCGTAATTTTCATTCATTTCTGTAATGCGAACAGCCGAAAAGCCTTTCTGTACAAAGGGTGTATGATCGCCTCCACGCAGAAAGCGGTCGTTGCGATATACCAATACTACCTCAAGGTTATCTACATACCGTTCGCTAGTTTCTTTAATATACCGAGCTAGTTGCCGGGCTTTGCCATCGTTTTCTAAACCATAATTTCTAATAGCAGTAGCTGTCTTTTCTGTTTCAAAAGCTGGTAGGCCTTCGCTAAAAACTCGTACACGGGTGTTGTCTATAATATTTGTTTCATTGCTGCTATTACTGCCCATAATATCATTGTTCAGCATAGCTTCCAGTTGCCACTTTTTATCGGCCATTTGTGTGGCTAAAAAATTAGCACCTAGCAAACCTTGCTCCTCACCGCTTACAGTTACAAAAATAATAGTGGCACCAAACTGCTGTCTGCTCATAATTCTTGCACATTCTATCACCGCAGCTGCACCACTGCCATCATCATTAGCACCGGGAGCATCGCTGGTTTTATTCATTACATCGCTTACTCTGCTATCTAGGTGGCCGCTGATAAGAAAAATACGATCGTCTTCTGAATCGGTACCTTTTAAGATGGCCATGGTATTACCAAGGCTGGTAGGCTCGCTAATACGTCGGCCATCGGGCTGTAGGGTGGTAGTATCCACATAGCATGTCATGCGGCCACCTGCATTTTGGGCAAAGGCATTAAACTTGCTCAACACCCAGTTTCTGGCGGCCCCAATGCCACGTTTTTTATCGGTAATGGTACTCATGGTTTGGCGGGTGCCGAAACCAACCATAGAATGGATGTAGGATTTTAAAGAATCGCTGTTTACTTCACCCACCATTTTTTCTATTACAGCATCCCGGTGTATAATGGTTTGCGAAGGTGCTTCTGTTACAAAAAGTAAGGCCAGGCAGGGAAGCCAAATGTTCTTCATGTCGTAAAATTTTTAAAGATAACCGGTTAAGCAAAATGATTTTGTAAGCGTAGGCTACAAAAATAGCCAAGGCAAACATTGGTTGTGGCAATTAAAGATGAGTGGCATGTAATTACCAAAATACCTGTTTAAATAAAGACTTTATTTTTTTTAAAAAACCACAAAAACCACAAAAACCACAAAAATCACAAAAATCACAAAAACCACAAAAATCACAAAAATCACAAAAACCACAAGAACCAGATATGTCAACCTAATTAAGGCAAAAATTTGCCGCCTATATTTTGTTTTACTTTTAACACAAAATAATTAAACAAATAAATTCAATGTTCAAACTTTAGTGTTTAAATTTGCACAAGTAAATTTTAAAACTATCAATTATGTCTGCTCTAGATTTCGATCAAATGCTGCTTAAAAATACAGAGTTTTTAAAGCCATTTGCTATTACACTTACTAAGGATTACGAAACGGCGAAAGACCTGATGCAGGAAACTATTTTCCGTGCCCTATCTAACAAGGATAAGTATAGTGTGGGTACCAATGTAAAAGCGTGGCTCTACACCATTATGCGGAATATATTTATTAATAACTACCGCCGCAAAGCAAGGCAGAATACGGTTTTTGATAATACGCCCAATGAGTTTTTAATTGATTACAATCAGGTTACCATTGCAAACCCTGCTGAAAGTAATTTAAAATTAAAAGAAATTGGAAAAGCGATACATGATTTACCAGAAATTTTTCGAAACCCTTTTATGTTATATTACGATGGTTTTAAGTACCACGAAATAGCTGATATGCTTGAAGAACCACTGGGTACCATTAAAAGCCGTATCCATTTTGCTCGTAAATTGTTAAAGGCACAATTAGAAAGGAGATAATACACAGAAACAATTTTGTAAAAAAAACGTTCCTTTATGGGAACGTTTTTTTAATTTATATCAATACGCAACACTTGACTAAAAAAGCAATCATTATTGGCAGCGGTTTTGCGGGGCTTTCAGCCGCCTCCTTTCTTGCAAAAAAGGGATGGAATGTAACTGTACTGGAAAAGCATGAACAACCAGGTGGCCGTGCCAGAAGGTTGAAAGCCAGTGGCTTTACTTTTGATATGGGGCCAAGTTGGTATTGGATGCCCGATGTTTTTGAAAGGTACTTTGCCCAGTTTGGTAAAAAAGTAGAAGCCTATTATTCACTAAATCGCTTAAATCCATCGTACCGGATTTATTGGCCAGATAGCATTTGGGATATGCCAGCCAATTACGATGAAATGAAGGCACTGTTTGAAAAAATAGAACCCGGTGCAGGCCAGCAGTTAGATATTGTAATGAAAGAAGCCGCCTACAAATATGAAGTAGGCGTTAATAAACTTGTTTTTAAACCCGGCCAATCCATTTCTGAATTTATAGACATGGATTTGGTAAAGGGCATTTTTAAGCTGGATGTTTTTACATCCATCAAAAAACATTTTAGTAAACATTTTAAAAATCCACAGCTTAGAGAGTTGATGGAGTTTCCGGTTTTGTTTCTCGGAGCCCTTGCGAAAGATACGCCAGCCCTTTACAGCCTAATGAACTATGCCGACATAAAAGGCGGCACCTGGTTTCCTAAGGGCGGTATGTACAGTGTGGTTGAGGGAATGTACAAACTCGCCACAGAACTTGGCGTAAAGTTTTTATTTAACCACGATGTACAGGAAATTGTGGTAGAAAATGGGGTAGCGAAAAGTGTGGCGTACAAAACGATTGATGGCTTTGGATTGCCAACTGCCAACTGCCAAATGCTAACTGCTGACGTTATCATCTCTAACGCCGACTACCATTTTACCGAAACAAAACTACTACAGCCACAATACCGTACTTATACCGAAAATTATTGGGATAAAAGGGTAATGGCACCGGGCTGTTTGCTGTACTATATTGGCCTCAATAAAAAGATTAAAGCACTGCCACACCACAGTCTTTTTTTCGATGTGCCGTTTGCACCACATGCAGCAGATATTTATACCACACCGCGGTGGCCACAAGACCCATTGTTTTATGTAAGTGCCACTTCTGTAACGGATGCAACTCAGGCACCGGAAGGATGCGAAAATTTGTTTTTCCTAATCCCGGTGGCTGCCGGGCTGTCTGGTGACGATGAAATGTTGAGGAAAAAATACCTTGATAAGATAATAAAGCGGTTTGAAGAAAGGATTGGTGAACCGATTGTCGAAAATATTGTTTATTGTAAATCGTATGCACACGCAGATTTTATAAACGATTATAACGCTTACAAAGGAAATGCTTATGGCCTTGCGAACACTTTGTTACAAACGGCTGTTTTAAAACCTACTTGTAAAAGTAAAAAAGTAAAAAATTTATTTTTTACCGGACAGCTTACCGTGCCAGGACCAGGCGTACCGCCAAGCTTAATAAGTGGCGAAGTAGTGGCTGGGCAAGTGGAAAAATATTTTAATAGGCAAGTAGTTAGTGGAAAGAAGTGATTAGTTTGCAGGTATTATTTGCAGGTAAATTTAACTAACAATACTAAACTACCAACCGCTCAATACATACCACTAATCGTTTAAAAATAAAAAATTTAGGTATAGCTATGATGGAAACGTTTCATGATGTAAGCCAAATGTGCAGCAGAATTACTACTGAAAAGTATAGTACTTCTTTTAGTAGTGCTATACGTTTGTTGCATCAGGATCTGCGTTTGCCTATCTATAATGTGTATGGCTTTGTAAGGTTTGCCGATGAGATTGTGGACACATTTCATGGGCATGATAAAGCCTTGCTACTGCATCAGTTTAAGCAGCAAACTTACGAGGCCATTGAAAGTGGCATTAGCCTTAATCCTATCTTACACAGTTTTCAGCTTACGGTAAATAGGTACAAAATAGACCTAAAGTTAATTGCCGCTTTTTTTACAAGCATGCAAATGGATTTAGAAAAAAAACAGTACGATAACGCCGGTTACGAAGAATACATTTATGGTAGTGCCGAGGTTGTAGGGCTGATGTGTCTCTATATTTTTTGCGAAGGCAATGAAACCATGTACAACAATTTAAAGCCAGCAGCACGCAGTTTGGGAGCAGCCTTTCAAAAAGTAAATTTTTTAAGAGATTTGAAAGCCGATTACCAGGGGCTGGACAGAATGTATTTTCCCAGTTGCGATTTTAAAAATTTTACAGAAGCAGACAAACTGCAGATAGAAGCGGATATACAAAAAGATTTTACCGATGCCCATAAAGGCATTGTATTATTACCAAATAAAGCCCGGTTTGGGGTGTATGTGGCTTATAAATATTACCTCTCTTTATTTAAAAAAATAAAGAAACTGCAGCCGCAAAAAATAATGGAAGAAAGGATAAGAATACCCAACTATGGTAAAGCGGTAATATTAGCCAAGGCAGGGTTAAGGAGCCAGTTTAATATTTTGTAAAAAGGGAGCCCTTTTGCCCAATGGCAGTATTAGAGGAAAATAACAAAAAAAGATGGATGTACAACAAGTGATATTGGTAGATGAGCAAGATAATGAGATTGGCACAATGGAAAAATTGGATGCACATAAAGCACCAAATCTTCACCGGGCTTTTAGTGTTTTTATATTTAACAGTCGGGGGCAAATGCTGCTACAGCAAAGAGCCCATAACAAATACCACAGTGGCGGCTTGTGGACGAATACCTGCTGCAGCCACCCTTACCCCGGCGAAGAAAATAAGACTGCTGCAACCAGAAGATTGCAAGAAGAAATGGGGTTTTCCACGGCAATTATCAAGGCTTTTGAATTTATATATCGGGCCGATTTTGATAACGGCCTTACCGAATACGAGTACGACCATGTGTTTATAGGTGAATACAATGGCGATATAAACCCGGCCAAAGAAGAGGTAGAAAATTATTGCTACAAAAATTTTGAAGCAATAAAAAGCGATCTGCTACAAACCCCTTGGATGTACACCGAATGGTTTAAAATTGCATTGCCAAAATTAGAAGCATTTATGGCTGGCACAGCATTGTTGGTTGCATAATATTGTATAGATATCCAATTCTCTTACATCCGTTTTTAAATGAGCCAATCTCCCAATCACATAAAAAAAGCCGTTATTATTGGCAGTGGCGTAGCTGGCCTTGCGGCTGCCATAAGGCTTGCAGTTAAAGGTTATACAGTAACGGTTTACGAACGCAACAGCTACCCCGGGGGCAAGCTCAGTAGTTTTAATCAGGATGGTTTTTCGTTTGATGCCGGGCCATCGCTTTTTACCCAACCTAAAAATATAGAAGCACTTTATGAGCTGGCCGGAGAGCCGATAGAGCACTATTTTAGCTACCATAGAGTGGCCGTGGGTTGTAAATATTTTTACGAAAATGGAAAGACCATTGAAGTATCTGCCAACAGAAACGAATTTGCAGAAGCCATGCACCAACAGCTTGGCGAATCGCCACAAGCTATTCACGACTATTTAAAGGCTTCTGAAAAACTGTACCATGATATTGGCGAAATTTTTCTCAACAACTCTTTGCACAAACGGAAAACTTATTTAAAAAAAGGCATTTTAAAAGCCATTGCGGCCAGCAGGCCAGCCTATATATTTAGCTCACTAAACTGGTTTAATCGTAAAAAATTTAAGAGTGCAGAAGCGGTGCAACTCTTTAACCGCTATGCCACCTACAACGGTAGTAACCCCTACAAAGCCCCGGGAATGCTGAGCCTTATACCGCACCTCGAAATGAATGAGGGAACATTTTACCCTAAAGGAGGTATGATAAACATTACCAATGCTTTATACCATCTAGCACTAAAAAAAGGCGTTAATTTTTACTTTAACACACCGGTGCAAAGCATCATCGAAAATGAAAACAAAGTAATGGGCATTGTGGCCAACGATGAAAATATTTTTGCCGATGTGGTGGTAAGCAATGCCGATGTTTATTTTACCTACAAACACCTGCTGCACAACGAACATAAGGCCACCAAAGTACTAAATCAGGAACGAAGCAGCAGTGCCCTCATTTTTTATTGGGGCATTGATAAAACTTTTCCTGAACTGGGCCTGCACAATATTTTTTTTAGCAACGATTATAAAAAAGAATTTGAACACCTGTTTAAGACCAAAACATTTTCTGGCGACCCTACGGTGTATATAAACGTTACCAGCAAAATGGAAGAGGGCCATGCACCGGCAGGAAAAGAAAACTGGTTTGTAATGGTAAATGCCCCGGCCAATACAGGGCAGGATTGGGAAACACTAAAGCCACAGATACGGCAACAGGTGATAGAAAAGCTAAACCTCTTGCTGCAAACCGATATAGAACCGCTGATAGAAACGGAGGCCATTTTAGATCCTGTAACTATCGAAAGTAAAACGGCTTCGTACATGGGTAGCCTGTACGGCACTAGCTCCAACAGCAAGCTGGCAGCCTTTTTCCGGCACCCTAACTTTACCAATACTATTAAGGGATTGTACTTTGTTGGCGGCAGCGTTCACCCCGGCGGCGGTATTCCGCTTTGTCTTAAAAGTGCAGAGATTATGAGCGGGTTGGTTAGTTGATTGGTTGATTAGTTCATTGGTTGATTGGTTGATTAGTTGATTGGTTGATTAGTTGATTGGTTGATTAGTTGAACCGTAGCATTTTAAATCATTGTTTATTTAGAACCCAATCTCCTTGAACCTTGTTGTTTGGAAGATGTATTATTACAAAATTGGAGGAACCAATGAACCAATCAACCAATCAACCAACATGCATCTCTTAAAAACCAAATTCCAGATAGCCACCTTTATTGCAATTCTGTTTCATGTTTCGGGGTTTATAGCCATCGCTTTTTTTCATTCGCAACTTTTTATCAATCTTACCGCACTTAACCTGCTAGTATCATTTACACTCATTTTATTTACTCAGGAAAAAATTAATAGCGGCTTTCTTATTTTTCTCGTACTCGCCGCTAGTATTGGATTTACATCCGAATGGATAGGCATTAACACCGGTAAATTATTTGGCCAATACCAATACGGGCAAGCGCTAGGCCCTAAGTGGCAGGACGTTCCATGGATTATTGGCATCAACTGGTTTATTACCATTTATTGCATTGGCATTGCCATGAACATGCTACATAAAAAATTAGTAAGTAGGCAGCCCCAAACTGCCACCGGCCTTGTAAACAAATGGCTCAAGGTTTCGCTGATTGTAGATGGTGCCGCACTGGCAGTTGTATTCGATTGGATTATAGAGCCCGTGGCTGTAAAGCTGGGTTTTTGGCAATGGAAAGATGGCCTCATTCCATCTTTTAACTATTGGTGCTGGTTTGTTATAAGTATGCTGCTGCTACTTATTTTCCGTTTTCTTCGTTTCGATAAGCACAACCTATTCGCCGTACATTTGTTATTGATTCAAATGATGTTCTTTTTACTACTCAGGTCATTGAGTTAGTAATTTAATAAGTTATTTTAAAAACCGTAATTAATAATGACCATTGACCCAATGACAAATGACTATTGACTATTGACTTAATGACTAACAATAAATGACAACAATAATTTACATACTCATTACCCTTGGCACATTTGCACTAATGGAAGCCATTACTTGGGCTACGCACAAGTACGTAATGCACGGCTGGCTCTGGTACCTGCACCAAGATCACCATCAACCAACTGGGCACTTGTTTGAAAAAAATGATGCCTTCTTTCTCATTTTTGCCATACCAAGCTGGCTCTGTATTATGCTTGGTTTGCAAAATGGGGTGTATTGGGCAGCAGCCATTGGTTACGGCATTGCCATGTATGGGTTGGCTTATTTTCTTATTCACGATGTTATTATACACCAGCGGTTTAAGTGGTTTACCCGCAGCAATAATATTTATATAAGAGCCATCCGCTGGGCACACAAAATGCACCACAAACACATAAATAAATACGAAGGCGAAAGTTTTGGAATGCTAATAGTAGCCAAAAAATACTGGGACAAAGTAAAGAAGGACGAAGCCTTTTGGGAGGCCAACAGAAAGCAGCAACGGGCTTAACTAAGTGTAACAAAAAAGCGGCGGCTGGCACTTTTATTCCCCGCAGTAAGGGTGCCAATTGCTTGTGTGACTTAGGTGGAAAGAGTTTAAAGTTTTTATGAGCCCAGCCGAGGTAATACTATGAACAGACATTGGCAAACGTTGTAAATCCCTTAGCATTACAGTGCTCCGCCCATGTAAAGTGCTTATCTTTGTTTTTATTGCGAAGCTTTAAAAGAATGGTCTTATTTAATACGTGCAATGTTTACGATGTTTAAACAGTCATTTTAAGAATGAATTTTATGAATCGCTTTGCAACATTACTCGTTATCATTTTTCTTTTTGCCTGCAAAAAAAATACGGTAATTGAAGTGCCGGGAGAACAAAGGTTAATTACTAAAATAGAAGGATCCACCAGAGGAGCTGTGGGGCAGCCTGTTATCTTAACGCTTTCGTGGGCATACTACAATGGTTGTCAGGCATTAGATAAATTTGTAGAAACCACTCAGGGAAATACCCGTTCCATTTGGTCTTATGGAAGCCCTACGCCTGGTGTATGTACACAGGATGCCGGCATTAAAACAAAGAGCTATACCTTTACTGCTGCTATGGCCGGCGAATACGAATTAAGGTTTTATAACCTAGGTCTTTCGTTTATTTCTCACATTTTTACCATTTACTGATTTTTACTCAAAGCCCAATTTTAAATGGATTCAAACGCCCCGAATTCCGCTTCAGAACCTTTTAAAATATTTGGAAAGAATGTTTTCGACTATATCATTCTAGGCGCCGGCTGTTCCGGCCTCAGCCTTGCAGTAAGGCTTATTGAATCTGGCCAGTTTGCCAATAAAAAAATACTGCTGTGCGATAGGCAACCCAAGAACCTAAACGACCGCACATGGTGCTTTTGGGAACAGCAGCCCGGCTATTTCGAAAGCATTGTGCACCACCGATGGGATACACTTTTTGTAAAGCATCCTGCCGGAAATGTAAACCTCAATATAGCTCCCTACGGTTACAAAATGATTCGGGGTCTGGATTTTTACAACCATTGTTTCAGCATCATAAATAAGGCTAAAAATGTAACGGTAATGTATGGCGAAGTGTCGGGCATCGATACAGAAAACGGCATCGTTTCATCGGCTGATGAACAGTACAAAGCAGACTATATTTTTTCATCGGTATTGCTGCAGCCACCCATGCTGCAAAAGGGACAGTTTTATTTACTGCAACATTTCCGTGGCTGGTGGATAGAAACCGATACAGACGTTTTTAACCCTGCCGAAGCAGACATGATGAACTTTAAAACCAGCCAGAAACATGGTTGCGCCTTTGTGTATGTGCTACCTGTAACCAAGCGGAGAGCCCTGGTGGAGTACACCCTCTTTACCGAAGAAGAACTGAAGCATGAGGAATACGACGAAGGCCTGAAAACCTTTATCAGCGAAGAATTACAACTCACCAATTACAGCATCCACGAGGTGGAAAATGGTATCATTCCCATGACGAACATCCGTTTCCCGGCACAGCAGGGTAAGGTAATTTTTATGGGTACGGCTGGCGGGCAAACTAAAGCCTCTACCGGTTACACTTTTCAGTTTATACAAAAGCAATCGGCTGCAATAGTTGCAGCACTTATACAAAAAGGCATCCCCGAAATACTTGCCTCACCAAAACGATTTATGTTTTACGACAGTGTGCTGCTTCGTGTTTTACACGAAAGAAAACTGAGTGGAGCCGACCTGTTTTATAAAATGTTTCTTACAAACAAAGCATCAAAAGTGCTTCGGTTTTTAGACAATGAAACAAGCTTTACAGAAGAACTTCAAATTATGAATTCCACCAACAAAATGGTGTTTGTGCCTGCGGCAATGAAGGAGTTCTGTGGCATACTATCACAACTTCCAAAAGATTCCACATTCATTAAACCAACACAAAATGGCAAAATTTGTTTTCTTTGATATTGAAACAACAGGGCTAAATTTTTGGCAACATTCTATCCACCAAATAAGTGGATACATAGAAATAGACGGTGAGATAAAAGAGAAGTTTAATTATTTAGTTTCTCCAAATCCGCAAGCAAAAATTGATATTGAAGCATTAAGGATTTGCAATAAAACTATAGAAGAAATTAATGGTTACGAATCAATGGAAAAAGTACATAAAACTTTTACAGAATTACTAAATAGGTATTGTGACAAATTCAACAAAAAGGATAAATATTTTTTGATTGGATTTAATAATGCAGCTTTCGATAATCAATTTTTAAGAGCTTGGTTTGTACAAAATGGGGACAACTACTTTGGTTCGTGGTTTTGGGCAAATCCCATCGATACATTTGTTTTAGCTTCACAAAAATTAATTAACAAACGAGCTACAATGCAAGATTTTAAGTTGGCTACTGTTTGTAATGGAATGGGGATTGAAGTCGATGAAACTAGATTGCATGATGCAATGTATGATATTGAATTAACAAGAAAACTATATTACTCATCAATATAAACCTAGAATTTGCATGAAAGAATTTACTAATGCCTTTTACAATACTCTATTCAAAATTTTTAGAAACACCTTAAGTGAAAATAGTGAAAAAGCAAGGTCGTTTAGAATACAATTTGAAGGTATATTACAATTTATTTTAAATGATAATAGCAATAGCCTTAATACATTATTAAAAGATTTTTACAAATTGCATAATATTAAGCTAGTTAATGATTTGTCTCATACAATAAAAAATGAACTTAACGTTTATCATCATCCAGGATTTGCGGAACCTGCAGATGAGACACTTAAAGACTATTTTAAGAGATTAATCAATATTGTTTATTTGGGAACATCTATAAAACCAAATTCCTATATTCTAAACTATTTAGAAGGTGAAACAAATACAACACTTAACAATTTAAATGAAGAGCAAAAGATTGCCGTACTGTCTGATAAAAAAATAGTTTATGTGAATGCTGGACCAGGAACAGGAAAAACTCACTTACTAGTCGACAAAATCTTTCATAAAATTACAAATTCTACTTTTAAAGAAAAAATAGTTGCCTTATCGTATACAAATAGCACGGCAGAGGAACTTTCTAGGAAAATTACTGACAAATTGTTTTCTTCAAAATTTATTGACCATGAAATTTTTAGTGGGACTATTCATTCATTTGCCTTTAAATGTTTAAGAGCATTTAGTATGGAGAACGGAGAGACCGACTCAATCTTTACTATTATTGACCAAGATGTAACAGATTTTTTTGCTGATGAAATCGTTAACGCATTTATGGCAGAAAGACGACTTCGTAAAGAATTGATTAATGAAATTTTGGAAGGAACTAAAAAAATCCCCGAAGGAGATGAACTATTATTAAGAGTAGAGAAATATATTATAGATTTAAAAATAAAGTGTTCACTAATAAGCTTTAAGGATATTCTAAATATGTTTTTAGAAAAATTAAAAACTAGCGTACAATTTCAGAAATGGATTGAGAATAAAATTACATTTTTTGTTATAGATGAAGCTCAAGATCTAACGGAGATAGAATACAAAATAATAAATTTGGTAAATAGAATTCCAAGCGTAAAGATATTTTTAGTTGGAGACCCAAGACAAAATATATTTTCCTTTAATGGAGGTTCTTTTGAGCACTTAAATAACTTTTTGCAAGAAAATACAAATCATTTTGAAGAGGTTGTTCTTAAATATTCTTATCGCTGTCCAAGTAAAGTATTCGATTTGGTAAACAAATTTGAATTTACTGACTGCCAGAATTACCCTATAAATAGTAAAAACACTGCAAATTGTAATGAGATTGAATTAAAAGTCTATAACCATAAATTTACAGAGGCGGAGGGAATTGCTAAATATCTGCTAGAGAAAAATAACAACAGCAATACTGTAATTCTGTTTACAACTTTAAAGTATTTTAATGATTTGGCGAGAGAATTAAACAATAAAAAAATACCTTTTGTTACCATGGACGGTAGAGTTTTTATAAAAAGCCATATTCGATTTTATATACATTTTTTAAAAATCATAAAAAATATAGAAAACTCTCTATCATGGAAATATATTTTAAAAGTAGCAGAAATTAAATGCACAACGGATTTAAATGACTTCAATTTTCAAGTTATAGAAAATTTAATTTTAACAAAAAATAGTGGGGAACAAATTTTAAATTCTTACAAATCAGTTTTATCACAGAAAGAAAATTTGAAAATTTTATTACCGACAAAAATTAGTGATACGAAATCAATTTTTGAAAACTTAAGTGATGGGACAGGCGTTGACCAATTAAATATAATTGAAAATGACTTAGCGTTATTGATAGAATCGTCGAAATCTTTTCCAACTGTTGACGATTTTTTATTAGCTTTTACATACAGCGACCCTATATTTAAAAAGTTTTACGAAAAAGAGTTGCTTGTTGAAAGCAGCATAGGGGAATATCAAAATGCTGTTACTTTATCAACAATACATTCAGCTAAAGGCTTAGAATGGGATACAGTAATCATACCCGGGCTAAGTGATGGACAATTTCCAAATCCATATTTTTGTGAGGTTAAAGATGACGATTTACAAAGAACTAAAACAAAGGCGAAATACAATGATGAACTAAAGAAATTATATGTCGCAGCAACTAGGACTAAATCTAATTTAGTTTTAACCTATCCATTATCTCACACTAATAAGGGAGGTACTTTTAGATTATCAAAATCTAGATTTTTAGAATCAATAACTATTAAAACAAATGAAAGTTGATGTGAAAATAAAATCATCAAAAACTACTAGTATTGCTACTAATGTAATACAAGCAAAGAATATCAAAGAACAACCTACAAATTCTATCAAGTATTATCGATACTATGACCGATGTAATAGTAATCCATGCGAATGTAGTTATGGTGACTACTAAGCAAAAAAGTACGAACGCACAACAGTGCATTTGGCAATATGGTGGCGGTGGGAAGCCCAATCAACTTTTAGTTTGCTTTTGGGCTTTTGTTTCGGCTTGACAAACATCGTAGAACATTGGTACCTTATACTTCTCTCTGATACATAAAGCCAAGCAGCGGTTCCATGCCGACGTAATGCTATTTCCCTCATCTTCGGCAATACCTGTCCGTAGTTGTAATAGCTTGCCGGCAATTTTACTGCAATACTTTTATCTGCATCACGGTAGCAATACTAAAGGCTCTTTGCTTTGCAAGGCTGGCCTTTTCACCTGTAAACACGGCATCAACAGTTGCTGCAAAAAGTTCATTCCATCTTTCAAAGTGCGCCGATTGCAATGGTATCACCCGGTTAATATGCTTGTGCACTTCTATCAGGTTTCCATCGTACCCACCTGTATAGAAAAGTACGTTTTCCCAAAACTGGTACATCACCGGTAGGTGTTTCTCCCAGTGTACTTTTATTACATCTGTAAAAATTGGGCCAATCAGATCGTCGGTTTTCACACTATCGTAAAAGGCATTCACCAATTGCTCTATGTCGGCTCTTGAAGCAATGTCGTGTTTCATAAGTACAGTTTTTATAGAAAGGTAGTGCGTTACCCATCCGTGTGTGCAGGCTATAAATGCTCTTTAAATTTTTGCATGGTAGCCTCATCGCAATGCTCCTGTACCAGCGGAAACAACACCCTTTCTTCTTTGCGGATATGCTGCTCCAGGTTAATACCCAGCATATCAAGTGCATCATGCAGATTGCTACTTTGATGGAGGTTACGGAAAGCAGTGGTAAGCTGTTTGTGTTCAATTGTAATTTCTTCAGAGAGCCTATCAATTTCTGGATGCGTATTTTTTATGGCTGCCAGAATTACGTCTTCGGTAGCAAAATGTTGTTGCAGTATTTTATCAAAAACCCCAATTGCATAAGCTGCTTTGCCCTCGTCGTTGGTGGGTAGTCCTTTGTACACCGGTGCATCTTTTTGCAGCAGTCTTGCCAGTATTAATCCATCGTGGTGTTCTCTTGATAACGGTATCAGTGCTTCGTGTCGTTTCATGGTTTTTTGTTTTACTAGTGTGCAAGGTTAAGACAGGAAATAACTATTGTTTTAATTATTGAATGCAATCGGTTTGAGGGCCAATATATTCAACCCCGTTGGGGTTGTAGAACGCTGGCATTTCAAATCCCCAGGTTTCACCCGGGGCTATTATTGTTCAACTCCTGCGGAGTTGTGAGGTTGCCAAACACCAGTCAACTTTGTACGGAGATGTGAGTATAGCCCTTAAAAATCTGTCAAGCCCGAAGGGCTTAAATATGAGTAGCCCTGGGTGAAACCCGGGTAAAAGGAGGAATGATTGTGCCAACCCCGAATGGGGTTGAACCGACTACACACATTTTAGAATTATGGGAAATTAGTTCCCACCCTTTCAGTTATACACATCATGTTGCCATACAATTATCAAAGAACTAAAACCGCTTTTTCGAACCTCAGGAAGACAACCTATTAAGCAACTGCCCAATAGATATTCTGCAGATGAAATGATTCCCGCAATACTGCGGGACAAGTGCAACGCAAGGGACGATGCTATGAAAAACCAAAGCTGGTATCACAAATCTTTTCTCTTGAACTTTCGTACCGATAACCATAACGGAATTGCCACCCAAAGCACCAGCACGGCAAACGAAATAAGTACGCCAATCTGGGTGCCAAAGAAATTTCTAAAAACAGCGCCGGTGTAGCCCATCAGTGCAGAGACATCCATTTTCAACAGGATTAAAATGCGGCCAAGGTCGATGGGGTTTAAGGCACTTACGCCGACCATTATTTTTTCCAAAGGATAATCCGCAAACTGGAACAACAGGAACAACACCAACCCATCGAATAGCAGCGAAAAATATAGCCACAGTAAAATTGCGATGCCAATTCCCTTGGCCTTATCCCTTGTTTTTACAGTGGCCAGCATGGCAATGGCTACAAAAATTATGGAGAGGATAATGCCGATGGCTATCATCATAAAACCGGTTACTGTGGCCTCGTACAGCAGAATGGGAATACCTGCCCCTAAAAAAAAAGCCAGCGACATGGCACCGGCCAAACCACTAAACAGGCTAAGCCATATTGTTATTCTTTTTAATGGCTGGCTTACCAGCAATTCTATAAATTCGGCACTGTTGTAAATATAAATGGTGGCAAATACAATACTTACCAGCGGTACAATTATGAGGATAATATTGAGCAGGCTCAGCATCCCTTTGGTACTGTTATCTTCCAATGCCAGTACACTAAAAGAAATGGCTAATAAAAATACGGTGTAAGCCACCACAATTTTGTTCCGCATAATATCGGCAAGTACATATTTTACAATCTTCTTCATGGCTGTTGGTTTGTCATTACGCTGGCTATCGCTTTCGATAATTTTATTTCTCCGGTGTCTTGTTTCAATGCTTCAATTGATTTATGAAACTTGAGTTGACCATCCTGCATATAGATCACTTCCGTTATTAAATCATCAAGGTCGCTTAGTACATGCGATGTAATAAGCACCAGTTTACCTTTTTGTTTTTCGGCAATAATTTTTTCTTTTAGCAGCTCCGAAGCTACTGGATCAAGGCCGGCGGTGGGTTCATCTAAAATCAGTACATCAGGGTTAAATAAAAATGCCAGCGATGCACTTACTTTTTGTGTGGTGCCACCGGATAGCGTCCGCATTCTTTTGTTCAACAGCTTGTTTAATTCAAAGGCTTCGATTAAATCTTCGTCGAGGTTGTTTTGTTGGTTGCGTATGTCTTTCATCATACTCAGCACCTGTCCAATTGTCATGTTATCCGGGTACCTACCTATCTGCGGCATGTAACCAATCTGCTTGCGGTACTGCCAGTTATTGCCAATATTGTTGCCATTAAAACTGATAGTGCCACTATCGGGAACTACCATGCCCAGAATAGATTTTATCAGGGTGGTTTTGCCACTTGCATTGGGGCCAATTAATGCAATGCACTCCGCTTTGTTGCAGGTAATTGAAACATTGTCCAACGCTTTCAGCTTCCCGAATTGTTTGTTTACATTACTTGCAATAATCATAGTGGCCAGGGTTTCATCATTGGGTGTTCATCTTTCAAATTCTCTGGTGTAAGGCTTGGTATTACTTTCTCTGTCTTGTCCATCAGTGTAGTAATAAAACTGCGGAACAGCATCATGGCCGGCGGATTATTTTCCACAATCATGCTGTACATACTTACCGGCCTGTAAGGGATGTCGCCTATTTTATTTTTGTTTAAATCGTAGCCATCGTATTTGTCCCAGTAGTTATTATCGAAGGTGTTTAGCACTAGTGAGCCGTTGGTACCTACATCAAAAGTGTTACCTACAAAATTATTTTTTACCAGTACTATTTCCATGCAGCTTGCCTGTATTTTTAAAGCCCAGCCATTATTTAAAAAACTATTTTTCTCCATGTGTATCCGGCTTGCTCCTTCTATAAAAATGCCCATGGTATTTTTTTCAAAACGGTTGCCCTGTATGTGGCTGTCCGAAATTTCTTTTAGCAGAATACCATAAGCTGCATCGCCCCAGTTTTCTTTAAAAAAATTGCCAAACATTTTTACATGGTGGCTAAACATAACTGCTACACCTGCCCCATTATTTTCAAAACAGTTAACTGCATAGGTGTCGTTATTGCTGAACATAAAGTGCAGGCCATAGCGGATATTTTTAAAAGAAATATTCCGCCAGATAATGGAGTTGGTAACGAACTCAAAATAAACACCATCCCTGTGGCCGCTGATTGTATTTGCGATGATCCTCATGCTGTCGCTCTTCCAGCAATGGATGCCGTTACCGCTTTGCTGCTCTTCTGTTGTATGGGCGGTAATCGTATTGTTTTGTATTAAACTGTTGGTACCAAACTGCGAGTAAATGCCAAAGAAAGTGTCATCAAGAATATTGTTGATGATTTTTACATAGCTCACATTGCAGATTTTTATACCTGCAAAATCTTTAATACTCGATACGCCGGAGTGCTGCACTTTAAACCCATCAACCGTTACAAAAGGAGATTTAATGGAGATGATTTCGTACTTGTGTTCGCCATCGAGTACAGGGTAACTCAATCCTTTTAAGACAAGTGCTTTGGGTATTACGAGATTTTTTTCATGGTAAATACCAGCATCAACCAGCACAGTATCGTAGGGCTTTGCGGCAGCAATGGCGGCGGTAATGGTGGCATAGTTTTTCTCTTTTCCAACTGATATTACAGTTCCTCTACACCATAGTAATGTAATGCAAAGAATTATGGTGGTAGTGGCTTTCATTTAACTAATTCGTTCCAGGTAGTTTGCTTGCCTTTAAAATTTTCCATTATTTTTTTCAGGCTGTCGTTACCACTAAATGCTGCAACGTTTCCATTCATGGGGCTTCTTAAATCTTCGCTTTGTAACAGCAGGGCTTCTGTTGCTTTTACAAGTTGATTGCCATTGCTATAGTCTGTAAGATAAATACCACTAATTTCTTTTTCTTCTACAGCTTTTGCCTGTAAAAAATCCAGAATGCAATGCACATCATCAAACTTATACACCTTGCCCTTTTGGGTTATCAGCTCTGCCCCAAACCTGGCATCGGTAATGGTCATTTTGCAGAAATAACAGTTATCTGTACCCACTTTTATTGGCTCCGGTTTGGTGCTGCAACTGCTTAAAAACACAAGCAGGAGAACTGGTAAAATAGCTGAAACCGGGCTTAAGTTTTTCTTCACCTTTTTTGCTACCATCCATTCTTTTATAAAGCAAAAAAGTATGAGTGCTCCCACGCCAATAAAAATCCAGCCGCCTGTATCGGGTATGGAGTAAGCACCAAAATTCAGCAATTGTTTAAAGCCAATTAGTGGTGGCTGATATGCCATGCCGGGCACAATAATCGCAGCATTCGGATCCAGGTTGTGGCCATAGTTATACTCCCACCGCCAGAAATCTACCATTGCAATAATGCCGAACGATACAAAAAGAAAGAACAAAATATTCATCCAAATTCTTTTGCCCAGCAGGGCTACTAAAGC
The DNA here is from genome assembly GCA_043760535.1 of Chitinophagaceae bacterium. GTDB lineage: Bacteria > Bacteroidota > Bacteroidia > Chitinophagales > Chitinophagaceae > JAZKFT01. Next base: position 24,492 of record JAYUOV010000317.1, on the reverse strand, counting down.
AAAAGCTACAACGAAAAAGATGATGATATAAGGCAGAATCGTAAATTCAAAAAAGTCTTCGTTGTGCAAAGTTTTCATACCAATATAATGGTTCAACCCATTAATGATATCTACATTACCCCTTAGCTCGTTGGCATGTATTTGCAGTCCTAACCCCTCGGGATATTGAGGAGCATCCAGTTCTATACGCCAGATGGGTGTAAACAAAACCACTACCAACCCTATTGCTGCTATCAACAACAGCAGCCTGCTTGTACCGCTCAGTTTATTTTTCATTATTCCTCGTTTGTACTACATAAAAACTACACTTCACTATTTTTTAGCCGCCGGTGGTAAAAGCACACCATCTATTACATGTACTATGCCGTTAGAAGCCTGAACTGAAGCCACAATCATGGCACTATTGTTCAGCCATACTTTCCCGTCTTTAATATTTATGGTCACATTGTTTCCGTTTACCATACCCAATACCTGTCCCTCGGTAAAGCTTTCTGCTTTCATAGCTGCTACGGTAACATGATATTGCAGAATATTCTGCAGGTCTTCCTTTTTCTCATCGGTCATAAGTGCATCCAGCGTTTCTTTGGGTACTTTGTAAAAAGCTGCATTGGTGGGTGCAAATACGGTAAAAGGGCTGGCGTTGGAAAGTGATGTTACCAGTTCGGCCTGCTTTAATGCAGCTACCAGCGTGGTATGGTCTTTTGATGAAACAGCCACCTTCACCACATCTTTTGCGGACTCATTGTCTTGCACAGCTTCCTGGCCACCGGCAGTTGTAGCCGGCTGCTCAGCACTGGTTGTATTTGTGGTATCTCCGGCATTGTTACATGCAAAAAAAACCACTATTAAAATCATAGAAATTATTGTTATGTACTTTTTCATACGTATATGTTTAAATCGGTTTATAATAGTTAAATAAATAACCGGCCAATGTAATTCTCACACAAACACCAGCCGGTTATTTAATTATTTAGCGGTAGCTGTGCTTTCCACTTTTGGGTAATTTTTCCCTGTGCTAAATAACAATGGCGTATTGCTACCGGCAGGCGAAACCCTTATATAGCCGGTCATTTCCTGGTGCAGGGCACTACAGAAATCGGTACAGTACATGGGGAATATGCCAACCTTATTTGGTATCCATTTCAAGGTTTGTGTTTCGCCGGGCATTATCAAAAGCTCGGCATTGGCAGCACCTTTTACGGCAAAGCCGTGCGGCACATCCCAGTCTTGTTCCAGGTTGGTTACATGGAAATACACTTCATCGCCCATTTTTATTCCCTCAATATTATCGGGTGTAAGGTGAGAACGGATGGCAGTCATATATACATGAATTTTATTTCCTTCCCGTACCACTTTTGTTGCCCCTTCGCCATTAGACATGTATGGATTTTTATTTTCTTCTATTTTGAAAAATTTCTGTGACTTACCCTTCACAAGATCTGCAGAAATTATTTGAGCATAGTGCGGTTCGCCTATCGTAGGAAAATCGAGGATCAACTGCATTTTTTCTCCGCTAATATCATACAGCTGTGCACTTTGCGTTAATTCGGGCCCGGTAGGCAGGTACCTGTCTTTGGTAATTTTATTATAGGCAACCAGATATTTACCCGTTGGTGTTTTGGTATCGCCACCGGCTACAGTTAAGTGGCCTACAGAATAGTAAGTTGGCACCCTGTCCACCACTTTTAAATCTTTTATATTCCACTTAACCACTTCAGATGAAACGAACATAGAGGTGTAGGCATTACCCTTGTTGTCAAACTCGGTATGTAATGGCCCAAGGCCCGGTTTCTTTACTTCGCCATACAAAACGGATTCGTATTTCAAAATGGGAATTCCATCATAATCACCAATATAATCTTTGGCTGCAATGGCTTTTTGTAATTTATCAAAACTAAAAACCGGAATTAAAGCAGCCAGCTTTCCACTACCCACAATGTATTCGCCGGTGGGGCTTACATCGCAACCATGCGGCGATTTGGGGCATGGAAAAAAGTAGCAGATGTCTTTCAGGTCTTTGGCATCCAGCACAGTAACTTCTGTTTTAATTTCAGATGTGGCAGAATGCGTAACATCACTGTACCTGTTAGATGCATACTTTACGACTTGTTTCCGGCCTTTGCCAGCTTTTAAATACTCTTCGGCTTTTTTCCAGTTTACAGCCATTATAAAATCTTTGTCTTTCTGCGAAGCATTTACTTCAAGCAATGTATTGGCTTGCTCTGTATTATAACAAGAGAAGAAAAACCAGCCATGCGATACGCCTTTTCCGGCTCGGCTCAAATCAAAATTTACCCCAGGGCATTGAATCTGAAAAGCAATGTCCATTTTACCATCTTCTTTTGCCACTCTGATAAAACTGAGTGTGCCCTTAAAGTTTTGTTTGTAAGTATTAATCGGTACATCGCCATTTTTATCATCGGGTGGCACACTAAAACGGGTACCAGCTACCACATACTCTGTGTTCTCTGTAATGAAAGGGGAAGAGTGGTTACCACCGCTGTTTGGCAGTTCAATAATCTCAGCTGTGCGAAAAGTTTTAAGGTCAATCCTTGCAACACGGGGTGTGTTGTTGGCATTACCAAAGGCCCAACGGCCGTCGTATTCGCCATCGGTTTTCGACATCTGCACATGGTGCAAATCATCCCAAGGCACAAAACCGTGTGATGTATTCAACATCGGTTTTGTTTCTTCGCTGTAACCATATCCTTTTTCAGGATCAACAGAAAAAACAGGAATAACACGGAGCAAACGGCCTGATGGCAAACCATAGGCACTCATTTGGCCGCTAAAGCCACCCGATACAAAATTGTAGAACTCATCATACTTTCCGGGGGCTACATAGGGTTTGGCCGCAGCATCGGAGCTAACGGCAGAGCCTGCATTTTTGGGTTTACATGCATTTAAACCCACCAGCATAATTACTGCTGTTAGGCTTAGGAAATTTAGGGTTATCTTTTTCATATTATTAATTTTCTAAGTAGAAATATTTGGTGCCGGGCCTGGGTACTACTTTTCAATTTCATTGGCGTCGCACTCTTGTACACCACACCATTATTCAGCAATTCCAAGCCATTAACGCACTTTATTTAACGCCGTCGTTTTGTCTCATAAATTCATACAAACCTTTTGCTTCATCATCGCTCAGGTTTTGGTTAGGCATCCGCACCAGGCATATTTCCAACTGCGCCTGTGCCTTGGGGTCTTTATTAATCATTTCATCGGTGTTGGTAATAAAGTTTAAAATCCATGCTGCCTGAAACCTTGAGGTTACGCCTTTCCAACCGGGGCCAACCAGCTTTTCGTCTGATAGTTTATGGCAGCTGCTACATTTTACATCAAAAGCTTTTTTACCGTTGGCTACCATGGTTGCATCAAGCGAAGCCGCTACCTGTACATCTTTAAATTTTCCTTCGCCACGATTGGGGTCGTAAGATGGGTTGCCATTGGTTGTTTCCTTTTTTTCTTCTGTTGTGGTGTCAGTTTTAGCAGCAGTGCCGCCATCGTTACCACAGGCGTAAGCAGTAATGGCAATAGCAAAAAACAAAATCAATTTTTTCATGAGTCAAAATTTTGGGTGTTTAATTTGAATACACAAGATTAACCAGATGCTGATTCGGGTTTTATGCGTTCAGTCATAAATAGAAAAGGGTAGTGGCAGCATAATAAAAACGGGGATGCGGTTTTAATGGAAGGCTCTCACTTGCAGGCTGTTAGCAGAATGTACTTTCGCATCAAGGTTTCGAAATATGATATGTATCATAAAATGTAGCATCATCTGTCATAGTTCCGTTGTGGGTTGAAATGGTTCTTTGTAGCCACAAAAAGTCTTGCCATGATGATAGATATTGATGTGCTGCTTACTTGGGGTGCTACCTATAAAAAAGTATCGTCAGGAGAAGTTGTTTTCAGAGAAGGCACCCAATGTAACTTTTACCATCAGCTTGTTACGGGTAATATAAAGTGGGTAAATATTGATGATAACGGGAAAGAGTTTTTACAATCCATAGTAGATCCCGGCGAATGCTTTGGAGAAATGCCATTGTTTGATGACGGGCCATTTGCCGCTACTGCCATCGCTACCGAAGACGCTATAATTATAAGGCTTCACCGACCTACTTTTCAGCAATTAATTATAGAAAACACGGCTATCCATTTTGCATTTTCTAAGCTACTCGCCGAAAGGGTGCGGTTTAAATTTTACCTGCTTAAAGAACTTGCCTGCCACGATCCCGGACAAAGAATTGCAGCCCTTATAAACTATTTTAAAACCCATAACAACAAAAGTATTTGCTGCCAGTGCAGCCAGGTGAAGCTTACCCGGCAGCAAATAGCCGACATGACCGGCCTGCGGGTAGAAACAGTGATACGCAGCATGAGGCACATGCATGAACGTGGCGAAATTTTTATTGAAAAAGGCAAAGTGTATCTCGACGATATGACCCAAATCATAAAGCAGCCATGCAAGGTTTAGTTGTTTTGTGTAATTGCTTTGTATGAAAGTTCTGCCATGGGTACGTATATCTTTTTTTAACCTGCTGTTAGTTGCCGCTATAGGCGTAACAATGAGGTATAAGATTCTTTTCTCCCTTCCTTTTATAGACCAGAAGCACCTGCTGCATAGTCATTCTCATTTTGCTTTTACAGGCTGGGTTACACAGGTTTTAATGGCCCTGATAATACAGGTGGTTTCCGAACAAAAAGGTGTACCTCTTTTTGGTAAATACCGTGTGCTCCTTTGGCTGAATCTGATATCTGCATACGGTATGCTGCTTAGTTTTGCAATACAGGGTTATGGGTGGGTGTCCATCAGCTTTTCCACTTTGTCCATTTTTGTGTCCTACTTTTTTGCTGTGTGGGTATGGAGAGATTTCAACAGGCTGCCCCACCAACAACTAAACCATTGGTGGTTTAAGGCAGCCGTAGTTTGGAGTGCTTTGTCCTCCATTGGTGCTTTTGCACTAGCTGTAATGATGGCTACCAAAACGGTGCACCAGAACTGGTATTTGCTGGCAGTTTATTGGTTCCTGCATTTTCAGTACAATGGCTGGTTTCTGTTTGCCTGCCTGGGTTTACTTTTTTATCAATTGAAAAAGGCTGGTGTTGAGTCTGCATCTTACAAATCTATTTTTGGGTTGTTTACATGGGCTTGTATTCCTGCCTATTTCTTATCGGCGTTATGGCTGCACCTTCCATTATGGGCCAATGTATTAATAGGAGCTGCAGCCGTATTACAAATTATTGGTTGGGTCATTTTTATTAAGCAACTCCGTATTGTAATAACGACCCTTTTCGGTTCGGCAGCAAAGGTTGCTAAATGGCTATTCCTGTTATCGGGGCTGGCATTTTCTATTAAAATTTTGTTGCAGCTTGGCTCAACCATACCATCGCTCAGCGATCTGGCATTTGGGTTTCGACCTATTGTTATTGGTTACCTGCACCTGGTGTTATTAGGTGTGGTTACATTATTTATTATTGGCTATTGTTTTCTTACCAAAATAATTATACCACATAAAGTAAATGTTTTAGGTGCTTTTATTTTTACCGGCGGGGTATTGTTAAACGAATGCCTGCTAATGCTGCAAGGCGTAACTGCAATGAGCTATGTAGTAGTACCATATAGTAACGAAGCGCTGCTGGCCACAGCAGTTGTTATGCTTACAGGTTTAGTGTTATTGATAGCAAAAAAACCGGAAACTGTTAATATTCCCCGGCCATGATTTCAATCATAACAAGATAAACCTTCCGGGTACAGTTTTGCAGAAACAATTTATACCATGGAAAATACAGCAGAACAAACACTGGGCAGCATCGTTGCAGGTAATTTTAAGGCCGCATCCGTTTTTGAAAAATACCAATTGGATTTTTGCTGCGGCGGCAAGCATACCCTGGCAAAAGCCTGTTCCGATAAAAACATCAATCTGCAGTCAGTTACCGACGAATTAAATAGTATGGATGAAGGCAGACCAACAGTAATGCCTTTTAACCAAATGCACCCGTCTGAACTTATTGGATACATCCTTACCCATCATCATTTTTACGTAAAGCAGGCCATGCCGCAAATATTGCGGCACCTGGAAAAAGTAGCAACCAAGCATGGCGACAATTTTCTTTACATGAAAAAAGTTTTCAGCATTTTTCAGGAAGTGAATATTGAAATGCTCCACCACATGCAAAAGCAAGAGCAGATTCTCTTCCCAATGATTAAGACCGCTGCCGAAGCAACTAGCAACAATGCAGAAGCATTAAAAGAAAGGCTTTCCATGATTATTGTTGTAATGGAAAACGAACACAAATCGGCAGGACGCAGTATTGCGGAAATAAGAACACTTACCAATAACTACGAGCCGCCTTTTGATGCTTGTAACACATTTAGGGTTTGCCTTGCCGAATTAAAGGATTTTGAAGAAGACCTGCACAAGCATGTACACCTGGAAAATAATATCCTGTTTCTGGAAGCTGTAGGGGTAGTGGAGGCTTGTACACTGTAGCCGAAAAGTAATAATCCTATTTTTCTTTGATTCGCAGAAAAAGAAGACGATACCAGAAAAAAATTTTTACTATAAAATCAAAACCACCCGGCAAAAAACTTGTCCGGTTTTTGTATAACTTGCCGCACTAATAAAATCCTACAGGTCATATACACTAAAGGTTAAATTACTATTTGCTGGCAAACATACGTTAGCAATACTTTTCAACCTTTTATATGAAAATGAGCCCCGCAAGCTATTGCCTTTGGTAAAATCAGGTGTATTTAAAAACATAAAATTCTAAATAAGTATGAAAATATCAGTAGCAAATGGAGATGGAATTGGGCCAGAAATAATGGCTGCAGTTATTAAAATTTTTGATGCCGCAAAGGTAGCATTGGAGTATGAATATGTGGACATGGGCAAATGGGTTTTTGATAAGGGCTTTAGTAACGGTATGACTGCCGAAGCCCAGCAATCTATTGAAACAAACGGCATACTTTTTAAAGGGCCGATGGAAACCCCTAAAGGAAAAGGTGTAAAAAGTATTAATGTAACCGCCCGCAAAACCTGGAACACTTATGCTAACAAGCGTACTTTTCAAACCTTGCATGGTGTAGATACGGTGTTTAGCAAAGCTGGTATACCCATTGATGTTACCATTGTAAGAGAAAATATTGAAGATACTTATGGTGGTATAGAGCACATGCTTACTCATGATGTGGCATTAAGCCGCAGGTTTATTACCCGCCCGGGCAGCATGCAGGTTATTAAATATGCTTTTGAAATGGCTCGTAAAAAAAATGCAAAACGCATTACTTGCGGCCATAAGAGCAACATTATGAAAATTACCGACGGCCTTTTTCTCGAAGTCTTTTATGAAGTGGCCAAAGATTACCCCGAACTTAAGGCCGACGATGTAATAGTAGATGATCTTTGTATGAAACTGGTAACAAGGCCCGATGTGTTTGATGTAGTAGTACTTACAAATTTACAAGGCGATATTGTTAGCGACTTATGTGCCGGCCTTGTGGGCGGCCTTGGGTTTGCTCCCAGTGCTAATATTGGCGACCATATTTGTATTTTCGAGGCAGTACACGGTACAGCGCCAGATATTACGGGTAAAAATATTGCCAACCCTACTGCTTTATTACTAAGTGGTTTAGCCTTGCTTCGCCATGTTGGGTTTATGGAACATGCAGCCACAATAGAAAATGCATTGCTATACACCTTAGAAAGTGGTGTACATACTGGCGACTTTGGCGACAAGAGCCTAGCCCCGGTAAACACAACGCAATTTGCTGATGCCATTGTTGAAAATTTTGGAAAACTACCCGTACAGGGTGCCAAGCCTACCTCGCCGAATAAAGAAATTACACCTACCAGGTTTTTTCTTACAAAAAACCCCATGCTAGAAAGCGAAGAAATGAGCAAAGAGGAAATAGTAGGGGTAGATCTTTTTGTAGAAAGCAACGAACAGCCATTAATTGTGGCTGAAAAATGCCTCTTACATACCGGGGATTTGTTTAAGTTAGTTACCATTAGTAATCGTGGCACACAGGTTTGGCCCAAGGGTTCAATCTTTACTAACCTTGTAAACCAATACAGATGCCGTTTCGAAAGCATCGGCGACGCTCCTGTAACGCAAGTAGATGTACTGCTTTTACAGCAACGCATGATTGCCGATTTTAAAATTTGCAGTACAGAGTTACTCAACATGTGGGATGGTAAAAAAGCTTACAGCCTGGCTCAGGGTCAATAAATTATTGCTTACGGCTCATCTTCTAAAAAAATATCATCAATAAAAACAGGCTGTCTCAGAAATATGAGGCAGCCTGTTTTTATTGACTTACTGCCCAATGACCCTTTGACTAATACTCTTGTCAGCATTTGCTTTTCATCATTATGTATAAATTATTCGGTGGTAATAAGTGGCTTTACTATCTTAGAAATTGAAATTCATTTATAATGCGTCCTGTCTATAAAAAACTGTTGGTTGTTTTGGCCATTCTGCTTGTGGCAGGAACCATTTTTTTTGTAAAAGTTTGGAATAAACCACACCGTGATGTAAAAGCCGAAACTGCCGTACGCATTACAGCCAATGAGTTGCTAAATGCGTTTATTAAAAATGAGAAAGAGCCAAAATATCTGGATAAGACTGTGGAAGTAACAGGCGTAGTGATGGAAACAAAAACAAATCAGCAAGGCAAAACGGTATGCCTGCTTAAAACGGAAGATCCTTTTTTCGGAATCAACTGCACTTTTAAAGACAATACAACGGTAACAACCGGCCAAAAAATTACAGTTACAGGTATTTGTACCGGCTATTTATCCAGTGCCGATGTAGTAATGATCGATTGCTTTATTGCCCTGCCCAACAACTAAGTTTTTTAAAGAAAGATGAACAATATGAAACCCATAACAAAAGCCGGCAACAAATTTTTATGGATGACAGCCATTGGATTATTTGCCATTATGCTATTTACCCAAAGCTGCTACAACCGAAAGGCCGATGTAGTGTGCCCCATACCTGTAGCCTGCGACACCACGAATGTTAGGTACACTGTAGAAGTAGTAAATATTTTAAAGGAAAACTGTTATATCTGCCATTCGACGGGCTTTGTGCAAGGTGGCATTGTACTAAATAATTACACCGCAGTAAAAAATTTAGTAAACAACGGCAAACTTTTTGGTAGTATAGATTGGCAATCGGGCTTTAGCAGAATGCCCAAAAATCAACCTAAACTAAGCGACTGTAATATTGCCACCATACGCACCTGGATTAGAAACGGAGCACCCAATAATTAAGTCATTTGTCATTAAGTCATTTTTATTTGTTTAGTTATATGAAAAAAATTATCATTTTATTAGCAGGCATAGCTTTTACTACAGTGGCTTATGCACAGGTACAATTTACCCGTAATGGAAAAATTTCCATTTTCTCCAGCAATCCCGTAGAAGATATAAAAGCACAAAACAACGAAGTGGTTAGTTTTCTCAATACCCAAAAAGGAGAACTCCGTTTTCAGGTACTAATAAAGGGTTTTATTTTTCCCAAAGCGGCTATGCAGCAGCATTTTAATGGCAAAGACTATATGTACAGCGACTCTTTTCCGCAATCTTTTTTTAAAGGAAACATTACCAACCTTGGCGAAATAAATTTTGCTAAAAATGGTGTTTACAAAATAAAAGTGAAAGGCGACCTTACCATGCACGGCGTTACAAAGGCAGTAATGGCCGAAGGTAATATTACCATTGCCGGTGGTGCAGCTAGTGTATTATCTGTATTTAAAGTAAACAGAGAAGATTTTAAAATTACCGTACCGGTATTTACCAGCAGTAAAATTGCTAAGGTTATTGAGATAACTGTTGATTGTAAATATGCACCCTATACAAAGTAAACAGGTTTAAAAAAAAATCCAATCACCCGCCATTCTGAAACATTATGATTAAAATTTTAAAACCTTTATTGCTGCTATTTTTCCCGGCATGTGTGGCAGCACAGGATGTAAATCTTGACTCGCTGCTGATTAATGAAACCCAGGAAAAAAAACCAGCAACAACCTATACTTACGAAACGTTTAAGAGTACCACTATTTCTAACGGGCACTCGGTAGAAACCCTATCGAAAGGCGTAATGGATTTTGTAATTAACCACCGCTTTGGCACCCTCAATACAGGCCTCTACGAATGGTTTGGCTTGGATAATGCCACTGTTCGCATTGCTTTTGATTATGGCATTACCGACGACCTGATGGTAGGCCTTGGCCATGCCAGTTTTGATAAACAATACGATGGGTTTATTAAATACAAACTATTAAAACAAAGCAAGGGCTTAAAAAATATGCCCATTACCCTCTCCGCTATGTTCACCACTATGGTGCGTACCACCAAAGATCCTCCCGGCCAGAATTATGAAACGCCTTTTAAAGACCGGGTGTTTTATTCGTGGCAGTTGCTGGCAGCCCATAAATTCAGCGAAGCATTTTCATTGCAAGTAATGCCCACCCTCGTTCATTATAATATTGTAAGCACCAGTAATCTTAAAAATAATATTCTTTCGATGGGTGTAGGCGGCCGCAAAAAAATAACCAAACGCATGGCTGTAAATGTGGAGTACTATTACAACCTTCCCAGCAGCAAAATACCCGGCACTAAAAATTCGCTTTGCCTAGGGTTGGATATTGAAACCGGCGGCCACGTATTCCAGCTCATTTTTACCAACGGCACCGGCATAGCACCCCGCCCTTTTATTACCGAAACTAATGGCACCTGGGGCAATGGCGATATCCATTTCGGGTTTAATGTGCATCGGGCTTTTCAAATGCGCAAACACAAAAAGAAAAATATAGGGTAGCCAATGACCGCACCATTTTAAAGGCTGCAACATTATGTTGCAGCCTTTGTTATATTTGTACCCTCAGGCGGATTTGTTTATTGTTCATCCTGAGGGCAGATATTACAGCCTGCTGCAAAAACTGAACTAATAAACGATGCATACTACCCTTTCGTAGTCCCCCTCGTTTACAGTTAATACAATAGACTTTTTTTTAACCCAGCGAAAGCCGTTCCCTGATTGGGCGACATTGGCGAACGTTGTAAATCCCGTAGTAGTACGGGACTCCGTTGAAAAGCAGTAATTCTATTTGGCACTTTAAACTAAAAACACCCTGCCTTTTAAGCAAGGGTAATAAGGAGGAACGTAACATGAAAACACTACAAGACTGCTTGGCAGAACGTATTTTGGTAATAGATGGCGCCATGGGCACCATGATACAACGCCACAAACTACAGGAAGCCGACTACCGTGGCACCCGTTTTGCCAACTGGCATACCGATGTACAGGGCAACAACGACCTGCTAAGCTTAACACAGCCAGACATTATCGAAGACATTCATAAATTATACCTGGAAGCTGGTGCCGATATAATAGAAACTAACACCTTTAGCAGCACCGTAATAGCACAGGCCGATTACGATATGCAGGCCATTGCCTACGAAATGAACCTAGCCAGTGCCCAATGTGCCAGGCGTGCTGCAGATGCTTACACGGCTCTAAACCCTGCAAAGCCCAGGTTTGTAGCCGGTGCTATTGGCCCCATGAATAAAACGCTGAGCCTTAGCCCCGATGTAAATAACCCCGGCTTCCGTGCGGTTACTTTTGATGAAGTTTCCGCCGCTTATTACGACCAGATTAAAGCTTTGATAGAAGGTGGCATCGACATTATACTTATAGAAACCATTTTCGATACCCTCAATGCCAAGGCCGCTATTTATGCTATCAAAAAATATTACAGAGAAAACCCATCACCAAAAGGTGAGTTACCTGTAATGATTAGCGGCACCATAACCGATGCCAGCGGACGCACCCTTAGTGGCCAAACCCTCGAAGCATTTTACACCAGCATCATGCACATTAAACCACTCAGCGTAGGCCTTAACTGTGCATTGGGTGCCCAGGAAATGCGAAGCCATATAGAAGAGCTGAGCCAAATAGCCAGTTGCTACACTAGTGCTTACCCCAACGCAGGCCTGCCCAACGCCATGGGCGAATACGACGAGCAGCCACACGAAACAGCACATTTTATAGAAGAATGGGCCAAAGAAGGTTTTGTAAATATTGTAGGTGGCTGCTGCGGCACCACGCCCGATCATATTAAGCACATAGCCGATAACGTAAGCACCATTGCCCCAAGGCAGTTACCTGTTTTAGAAACCGAGTTGGAGTAAGATGAATTTCCGAGCCACTGGCTCGGAAATTCACATCCAATTTTTAGATAATTTATGCAATGGCAAAAATAACAACCATACAGCTTTTTAAAAACATCCAATTGCTTGTGGTGCAAAGCAAGAAGGAGTTGCATGCCTTCGCCAATGTTACGCTTACCGAAACTATTTTCATGTTGGGCGGTGTATAATAGAATTTGAGCAGCAAGGCAGCACCCGTGCCGCTTATGTAAAAGAAACGCTCATTAACTTATCTGGTAAACTCACAAAGTCTTTAGGCAAAGGGTTTTCGGTAGATAATTTAGAGAATATGCGAAAGTTTTACATCGTTTATAAAGATGACCATTTAAAACACATTAGTAATAATACAATTTCCGATACAGTGTCTAGGAAATTGAAAAACACAACAAAACCCGATGCTGCACTTATTAAAAATTCATCTATACAAATTTCCGAGCCAGTGGCTCGGAAATTGAGCTTGTCTCCTTTTAAGCTTTCGTGGACGCACTATGTTGTGCTATTAAAAATTGAAAACCCTACTGAAAGGAAATTTTATGAGATAGAAGCAGCCGCTGAAAATTGGGGTAAACGGGAATTAAAAAGGCAGTACGATAGTGCTATATTTAAACGGCTTGCTTTGAGCCGCAACAAGGCTAAAGTAAAAGAATTGGGCAAAAAAGGCCATGTTATAGAAAAGCCTTCTGATACCATAAAAGACCCGATGATACTTGAATTTATGGGCTTTAAATTAAAAGATTTTTTTACAGAAACCGATTTTGAAACGGCCTTGATTGATAAACTCGAAGACTTTTTATTGGAACTGGGAAAAGGTTTTTTGTTTGTAGCCCGCCAGAAAGGAATAAAAGTGGATGGTGTAGATTACTCAATACACCTTGTGTTTTACCATCGCATACTTAGATGCTTTGTAGTAATATATTTAAAGATAGGCACCCTTACACATGGCAACCTCGGGCAAATGCAGATGTATGTAAACTACTACGACGAAGAAATAAAAGATGAGGAAGAAAACAAAACCATCGGGATTATTCTATGCCAAAACAAAAAAGAAAGCACTATAAAATATACTTTGGGTAAGGGCAACAAACAGATTTTTGCCAGCCAATACAAAACCTATTTTCCTGAAAAGCAATTTTTGAAACTGATAAGGGATGAGTAAAACTAGAGGTCACAATCTGTGACCTCCAATTTTGAAACAAAGCAAATAGTCTTTGAGGTCGCAAATTGTGACCTTAAAGACCAAAATGGTGTAACATCAAAACCTTTGATATCGCAATCTGCGATATCAAACAATAAAACAAAGCGAAGAAATGCCAGCAAAAAACTTACCTGCACCCACACAAACGGAATCAGCCATTGTAGAAAAAATCTACATTATCCGTGGACTGAAAGTGTTGCTGGATATGGATTTGGCCGAAATGTATGGGGTGGAAACAAAGCGTATTAAAGAAGCTGTAAAAAGGAACGCCACTAGATTTCCAGAAGACTTCATGTTTGAATAGACCGATGACGAATGGAATTCTTTGAGGTCGCAATTTGCGACCTCAAAAATAGGAAGGGGTGGTGCAAGGTATCTGCCTTATGCATTTACTGAGCCAGGCGTTGCTATGCTATCGTCAGTTCTTAATTCAGAAACTGCCATCCAGGTAAACATTCAGATTATCAGGGTGTTTACAAAAATGAAATAAGCCTTGTTCGACAATAAAGACTTAATGCTAAAAATAGAAAAGATGGAACAGAAAATGATTGGGCATTTAGAATACATCTCCACCATTTTTAAAGCCTTAAAAAAAATGCTGGCAGCACCTACAGAAACCAAAAGGGAACCAGTTGGTTTTCCTTACCCAAACAAAAAATAATAACAGAACAACAATATAAATACCATGACCGAAACAGTTCACATAAAACCGTACCTGCGCCTTAGCGGCCTGGAGCCATTAACAGTAAGGCCCGAAACCAACTTTGTAAACGTAGGCGAACGCACCAACGTAACGGGCAGCAAAAAGTTTGCCCGGCTTATTAAAGATGGCAAATACGAAGAAGCCCTTAGTGTGGCCCGCCAGCAGGTAGAAAGCGGAGCACAAATACTAGACGTAAACATGGACGATGCCATGCTGGAGGGCGTAGAAGCAATGACCACGTTTATGAACCTGATACAGGCCGAGCCCGATATAGCCAAGATTCCCATTATGATCGACAGCTCCAAGTTCGAGATTATTTTGGCAGGGCTAAAATGTGTACAGGGCAGGTGCATTGTAAACTCCATCAGCATGAAGGAGGGAGAGGAGAAATTTATTGAACAAGCACATATTTGCAAAAGTTTTGGCGCAGCCGTAATTGTAATGGCCTTCGACGAAGTAGGCCAGGCCGATACCAAAGAACGCAAGGTGGAAATTTGCCACCGGGCTTATAAAATACTTACGCAACAGGTAGGCTACGATCCCCAGGACATCATTTTTGACCCCAACATTTTTGCGGTAGCCACAGGTATAGAAGAGCATAATAATTATGCGGTTGACTTTATAGATGGCACCAGAGAAATTAAAAAACTAATGCCGCTGGCAAAAATTAGCGGTGGCGTAAGTAACGTGTCTTTTTCCTTCCGTGGAAACGACCATGTGCGGGAAGCCATCCATAGCGTATTTCTGTACCATGCCATTAAAGCCGGTATGGATATGGGCATTGTAAACGCAGGTCAGTTGGTTATTTACGATGACATTGAACCTACATTAAAACAGCTTTGCGAAGATGTATTGCTCAATATCAATAACGATGATAATGGTGCTACAGAAAAACTGATTGTGTTTGCCGAAACTGTAAAAGCCAAAGGCAAAGTAGAAGTGAAGAACGAGGAGTGGCGCAATGCCGATGTGGAAGAACGCCTGAAACATTCGCTGGTAAACGGTATCACCGATTATATAGAAGCCGATACCGAAGAGGCCCGCCAGAAATACCCCAGGCCACTCGATGTAATAGAAGGCCCGCTGATGAACGGCATGAACGTGGTAGGCGACTTGTTTGGTGCTGGTAAAATGTTTTTGCCACAGGTGGTAAAAAGTGCCAGGGTAATGAAAAAATCGGTGGCCGTTTTAACGCCTTTTATAGAGCAGGAAAAAGAAGACCGCAAACAAGCCCATTTGGCCGCAGGCACTATAAATGAAGAAACGGCAGGCGCCGCAAAAATATTATTGGCCACTGTAAAAGGCGATGTACACGATATTGGAAAAAACATTGTGGGTGTGGTATTGGGCTGTAATGGCTACGATATTATAGACCTTGGCGTAATGGTTTCTACCGATAAAATACTGGATACAGCCGTTCGGGAAAATGTGGATATTATAGGCCTTAGCGGATTGATTACCCCATCGCTGGATGAGATGGTACATGTAGCCCGGGAAATGAAACGCCGTGGTATTAATAAGCCTCTGATGATTGGCGGCGCCACTACAAGCCGGATGCATACGGCAGTAAAAATTGCCCCCGAATTTGACGAAGGCGTAATACATGTACTGGATGCCAGCCGCAGCGTAACCGTAGCGGGTAGCCTGCTGAACAGCGATTTAAAAATACCTTTTTTAGATGAACTAAAAATAGAATACGAAAAACTGAAAGAAGGCTTTGCCAACCGCAAAGTGGCAAAAGACCTGCTGCCAATAGCTGAGGCGCAAAAAAACAAAGTGAAAATAGACTGGGAAAACTTCACCCCAGTAAAGCCAACTTTTGCCGGCACCAAGGTTTTTGAAGATTACGACCTAAACCAACTGCGGGCTTATATAGATTGGAAGCCATTTTTTATTGCCTGGGAATTGCATGGCAGTTTTCCCGCCATTTTAACCGACGAAATAGTAGGCGTAGAAGCCACCAAACTGTACAATGATGCCAATGCCTTACTGGATAAAATGATTGCAGAAAAATGGCTAACCGCCAAAGGCGTTATTGGTTTTTGGGAGGCAAATGCCACGGCCGCAGATACTATAACCGTCAACCGTCAACCGTCAACGGTCGATGGTCAGCGGTTGACGGTTGACCTTGAGTCGCTCAGGCAGCAGAGCAAAAAAGCCTCGAGCCAACCTAACTTTTCTTTAACAGATTTTATAGCACCCATAGAAACAGGTAAGCAGGATTACCTCGGTGCATTTGCCGTAACCATCCACGGTATAGAGCCGCATATAAAGGCGTTTGAAGCAGCTTTTGACGATTACAACAAAATTATTTTACAGGCACTTGCCGATCGTTTTGCCGAAGCATTTGCCGAATGTTTACACGAAAAAACACGTAAAGAATATTGGGGTTATGTAAGTGATGAACACCTTACCAACGAAGAACTGATTAAAGAAAAATACCAGGGCATACGCCCCGCACCAGGCTACCCGGCCTGCCCAGACCATACCGAAAAATACAAGCTGTTCGATTTGCTGGATGCAACTGCAAACACGGGTATTATTTTGACCGAAAGCCTGGCTATGTATCCTGGCTCATCGGTATGTGGCTGGTACTTTGCCCACCCGCAAAGCCAGTATTTTGGTATTGGTAAAATAACAAAAGACCAGGTGGTAGATTATGCAAAACGTAAGGGAATGCCCCTAGAAATGGCGGAAAAATGGCTGAGCCCGGTGATTGATTAAAAATTTATTTAGTTTAGTTTATCTTGAATTTAAAATAGCATTTTTATGGAAACCCGACACATATCCAACTTTAATGTCCGAAATTTTAAGCGATTTGATGAGTTTGAGATGGACAATATCGGTTCATTTAATTTAATCGTTGGGGAGAATAATATTGGCAAAACTTCTGTCCTTGAAGCCCTTTGTTATGACGAAAATATTTATCATTTCCTTGGCAACATTCTAACAACGTTTAGTTGGAGGAAAATAAAAAATCTCGATGGTAATTCCGAATTTAATTTCATTAATTTACTAATAAAAATCAATCAGAAAATTTAATAAAATATAGATTTAAAGCAGAAGATTCCGGCAAATGGAATGAAATAGAATTGTCGACATTGGCATTGTCTAGCCTTTCTCCTGAACAATTAAAGACATTAAAGAGAACAAAGTTGAGAGATGATGAATCCAAATTTGTTTGCCAATTAGACTATAATGGTAAATCTACTCTAGCATTTTTAGGTAGTGCTAGTACCCATGACGATGAAAATTATTTACCTTTTATTCCTTTTCACACGAATACAATAAATGATTTAGCAGATTTTTATTCTAGACAATTTCAAAATTTTAAATCAAAAAGAAGCATCTTATTGAAAAGTTTAAGGCTTTTTGTTAACGATATCGAAGACTTAGAAATATCAACATCGCTTATTACTAGTACTAACTCCTTAATTGCATGGAGAAGTAACTATGATACACCTTTTTTAATAAATCTTTTCGGGGAAGGCACTATAAAGACTTTAAGAATGCTTCTGGAAATTACGGTTTGTAAGGATAGAAGGCTAATGGTTGATGAGATTGATACAGGCATACACTACACACGATTGAAAGATTTTTGGAAAATAATCCTGTCGGCATCTATTGAAAATAATGTTCAACTATTTGCTACCACTCATAGTCAAGAATGTCTAGTTTATTTTACACAAGCATTGCAAGAATTAAAGATTGAATCAAGTGCTCGGCTAATTTCTTTAGAAGAACTACCTGATAAAACCGTATAGGCTTATTCATTCGAGTTTAATGAGTTTTCTTCCGCAATTAATAACGGCAATGAATTAAGAGGAGGCAAATAATGAATAAAGTAAATATATACGTAGAGGGGAATGAAAAAAAATTCATTCAACTATTAATTTCTACTTTTCATTTACCAGAAAATATTTCATTTGAAATTTTTTGTACCAATGGTAAGGATAAAATTTTCGGTAATGAATACCCAAAAATACTTTCAAGAAATACAGACAAACAGGAAGTTAATATATTGGTTTTCGATGCTGATAATCAATTTGTGGCTGATAGAAAAAGTGAGATATTAACCAGAATTGCTGCTGTAAATAAAGCTTTAAAATTGAACATCATTATCAATGACATTTTCTTGATGCCAAACGATGAAAACTTTGGGTGCTTTGAGAGTTTACAATTCGAAATAATGAATTTAGAACATAGAGATAAAATTTTGACTTGCTACGAAAAATATCAAACTTGCGTTAGCGAACAAAATTATTGTCCCACCAATATAAAACAGAAAGACAAGGCAAAAGTTTATGCTTACTTGGAAGCACTCGACTTTGATAGTGAAGAAATATTCAAACCGTCTAAAACAAATTACCTTGATGAAGGAATTTGGCAGCTTGATACAAAAAAATTATTGCCTTTGAAAGAATTTTTAGGAAAATATCTTAATGAAGGTTAGCAGTTTCACCTCCAATCCTCTCAAAATAATCTTCCCAAGCAATCCGCCCCGGCGGCTATCTTTGCCAGTCTTTCAGGAAAAATTTGTTTTATGAAGTTTTACAGTCTGTTATTAAAATATCGTTTTTGGCTTGGCCTCATCTTTTTGGCATTTGCCATTTGGGTAAATATTGCCGCCAGCTTTTGGCCATCTTTTATCTTGTATTTTATTGGTGTTATACTGCTGGCAGGCCATTTTTTTATAGGCCCTATGCGGCTTATACAGGAATATATTGAAGCCGGTGATGTGGAAGGCGCCGAAAAAGTGCTGGATTCTATCTGGTTTCCGCAACTGTTGTATAAGCCTATCCGCTCGGCTTTTTATACCGTAAAAGGCCAGCTTGCCATGATGAAGCAGGATTACGACGGTGCCGAAAAACACATGAAAAGAAGCTTAGAGCTTGGAGGCTCCGTAAAAGAAGCTGAGGGTGCCAACAAGTTGCAACTTGGTATGCTGGCCATGCAAAAAGGCGATTTAAAACAAGGCGAAAGCTATATCCGAGCGGCCATCCGTGCCGGCATACCCGATAAAGACGGTGCCGCCATGGCCTACCTGCAAATGTGCCAGATATACATGAACCGCAGGGAATTCAGGGCCGCCAAAGATTTCTTTCGCAAGGCACAGGCCGAAAAGCCAACCAACGAAGAGGTAAAAAAGCAAATTGTAGATTTAAAGAAATACATCAGCCGCATACCGGGCTAATTAACTCAAATCAATTTTACAAAAGCCGCCGCCAGAAATAATCTGCGGCTTTTTATTTTCCGGGAAGCAGTGTTCCCAAAAACCTGACAGAAATTCCAAAAATCATAATGGCATAACATTTGCCCAACTATTTCATCAGGTTACATTCGTACATATTACAAATCATAATTCACAAATCAAAAATCAAAATTTTATGTCTTTTACACTTGCACCACTTCCGTATGCATCCAATGCATTAGAGCCATTTTTCGACCAGGCCACTATGGAAATTCACCACGATAAGCACCATCAGGCTTACGTAACCAATCTTAATAACGCAATAGCCGGTACTGCTAACGAGGGCAAAACCATTGAGGAATTAGTTGCCAAGGCAGGGGCTATCGGCGGGCCGGTACGCAATAACGGTGGCGGCCATTGGAACCACAGTTTTTTTTGGGATAGCCTGCAACTAAACCAAGGTGGCAAACCAACTGGTAAATTGGCCGAAGCTATTGAAGCCGAATTGGGTGGTTTTGAAAAATTAAAAGAAGATTTTAAGAAAGCCTGCATTGGCCGCTTTGGCAGCGGATGGGCGTGGTTAGTGGTAGTAGGTGGAAAACTCGTTATTTCTTCTACCCCAAATCAAGACAATCCTTTGATGGATGTGGCCGAGGTAAAAGGCACGCCAGTATTGGGTTTAGATGTGTGGGAACATGCCTATTACCTGAAATACCAAAATCGTCGCCCCGATTTTGTAGAAGCTTTCTGGAATGTAATTAACTGGGAAAAAATTAATGCCCGTTACGAAGCGGCCATTGCATAATTGTTTATTGCTATTGTTTGATAAACAATCGTTTACCAAATAATTACAACTATAATTTTTCATAAAGAGGCAGTTTCAAAAGGAGGAGACTGCCTCTTTATTTTATGGTAAAACTACTGGGTTTAGAACCCCTTAAACTCAGAAATCCTTACCCCTTTGATCTGAAACAGCTTATTATTCGCAGTTTAAAAAGCCGGATAGTAGCAGCTAGTTGAACGGAGTCCTGAAATGCTAATGGATTTAAAACGGTCGCCGATGTCCCTCCACCAGGGCTCGGCTTTCGCTGGGTTCCACCGAAATAATCCACCGATATTCATCGGGGCAGGCGGGGCAGGAAAAAAAACTACGATAACATAACTGCTAAGGATAAGGAGTTCTCTAGCATAGCAATTACTCCCTTCCGCAAATACCAGCATACGGGCAGTAGCTACATTTTTCCACATCGTCGGTTTGAGCAAATGGCATATTTGTATCAAATAATTCCTCCAGCACTACACGTAATTGATCCTCCAGTTGATTCAATATTGGGTGAATGGTATCTGCATTAACGCTTAATTTTTCTGTTCTGGAAATCTTGCTTACAAACTGTGCAGTAAAGCCTTCTTTTTGCATGAGCCGCAGCGGCAATAAAGCGGGTTCAAACTTTGTTTTTTCCGGAAATTTTTTACTAAAGCTCCATGCATATATCAGGGTTTGTAAAGCCGCTTTGTTGCGTTTTTTTTCATTACGGTCAAAAAGTTTTTCTATGGTAGTAAATTCTAATTCATCGCTGCCGGTTTTATAATCCACCATGCGATGGATACCGCCTACAACATCTACCCGATCTATATACCCACTAAAATATACAGGCCGTTTTTTGCCGTTTAAATTTATATAAAAGGCTTCGTTGAATTTGGTTTCCAGCGCTTCTATTTTAAAAGGCACATTGTTGGCATCGTAGTCGAGGTATGCATTTGCGTATTGCTTTACCACTTCGGATACTACCAGCAGGCGGCCAGTAAATGCTACCGGTATTTTACTTTTTTTCCGCCAGCCGTTTATAAAAGCCTGAGGCAATAACACATCTATTTGTGTTTTTAGCCAGCTAATATCCTCTTTAGAAATATTCCAATGCCCGTTTTTTTCCTTCACCGAATGGTACAGTAATTCCATCAGCTTGTGCACAATGTTGCCAAAAACGGCAGCATCTACTTCGTCTTGTATTTCTTCGGGTTCTTTTAGTTTGGCCAAGTACCTAAAATAAAATTGCAACTGGCAATTGAGGTAGGCATTAACAGCCGATGGCGAAATGGTTTTTGGTTTTTCCGATAAAAAGTAAGGGTTGAATTGCTTCATTACTTCTGGAGTTTTTTCGATGGTAATGGGCGGAACTGTATTGCTCATTAAAGCAAAGCGGATATCGGTTTTTGCTATTTTAAAATTTGTTTCAAATTCCAGTTGTGGCACAAAGCGGCTTACTTCGCCAGTGCTTTGTTCGTTAATGGTGGCATTGTAA
This sequence comes from Chitinophagaceae bacterium, assembly GCA_043760535.1. Classification (GTDB taxonomy): domain Bacteria; phylum Bacteroidota; class Bacteroidia; order Chitinophagales; family Chitinophagaceae; genus JAZKFT01. The sequence continues at coordinate 2,885 of JAYUOV010000317.1, read as the reverse complement.
AGCAGGGTCATATTTTGGCAGCGGTGCAGTAGCCTGTAAAAGGCGTAGGCAAAAATGGCATCTTGATGTTCCGGCACACTTAGCCCAAAAGCCCGGCGAATGTTGTAGGGCAAAAATGAGCTGGGTGATTGTATTCGGGGTAGCGTTCCCTCGTTGGCACTCAGCACAATAATATGGTCAAAATCTAGCCCACGGCTTTCTAGCAAACCCATTACCTGTATGCCTTGTAGCGGTTCGCCTTCGAAAGGAACGGAGATGGTAGCCAATTGTTTTCGGAGCGATTGGGTAAGGAAAGCTAGGGTGGCCTCAACCCGGGCTCCTCTTCTGGTGGTAGTGGACGCCTCTGTGTAGGAGAGCTGATTTTTTTGTAGCGGGTTGGTTTTATTTGGGGCTAGCTTTGGCTCATCTCCGCCAGAAGAGACGGGGGTGAGGCCACCCAAAAATAAACCCTGTAACTGCTGTACTGCCTGCCATACTTGCACCAGCAAGCCTTGTAGTAAAGGGTCGGCATCCAATTTTTTGTTACGATGCAATGCCTCTGTTATGTGCATGATGCGGCTAAAAATATCGGTCGGTTTAGGTAGCGGGATAAATACATAGTTGCCCATGTCGCTATGGCCTTGTAACTGAAAAAGCGGAATGCGAAGCAGCACTTCGTTTACCATGCGGTAATGTAGATTTTGCTTTACACCATCGCCCCAGTCGCATAGTGGATGTTGCAAAAATGCCTGAACATGTTCGTGGCTCACATCGCGGTTGTGGTGTATAGCCAGTTCGGTTTGTATTAGAAAAAAGGTTTGTATAAACGAAAACAAAACGCTTTGCTTAAGCGGATAGCCCATGGTAACATTTACGTTACCCAGCTCTGGTGGCAGCGATTGTAATACTGGTAATAAAAGGCCTTCATCTGCCAAAATAATGGCAATAGTTGTACCCTTTTCACCGCTTCTATCCCCTAAATAATCATTAATACCAGTATGGCTGTTAGGTGCTTTAGAAGATAGGAGGCTACCTAGCCATTGCGGTAAATATTTGGTTTGTGCAGTAGCGCCCTGTGCAGAAATAACCTGAATGGTGCCTGTATTACCGGCAATAGATTGCAGTAAAGGCAATTCGTTTTTTAATTGCAGCTTGTGCAAATTACGGCGAATAAAGTGCCCGGCCTCGTGAAGCTGATTGGCTACATAATGTTCATCTATATCCATCCATAAACTTGCCTTGCCCTGCTGCTGCCAGCGTTGCAGTAGGGTTTCTTCTGCTTTGTTAAAAGCATTAAAACCAACAAATGCTATATGATGCCAGTTATCTGCAAAGCTTTGCCTGCTCTGCTTTCCGGCGGCTAACTGGCGGTACGCCATGCCTTGGGTTGTAAGTTGTAGTATTAATAATTTTTGGTGAAATAACTGGTAAATATGCGGCAACATCTCCCAGAGTTCCAGAAACTTCTGTTGCTGTATGCTCTTTTTTTCGCTGCTAAAACTGCTCCAGAAATTGCTAAGAAATTGCTTTTGTTCATCGCTTAAAATGTCGAAGCTTTTTTCGATGCCTTCAATGTCTTTTAACTGTTCATATACTTTGGGTACATAGCACAGGTAAGCATCTAGCTCCTGAAAGTCTCTAAGCAGAATATCGCCAATGGTATAAAATCTTTCGTAATCCAATGACACACCGTTTTGGCTTTGTTCCATCACTTCGGCATAAGCATCGTACAGGGTAAATGATTGTACAAAATGATCGGCCACGGGGTAAATGGATGAACGCTGCACCAAATCTTCGATGGTGAGCAGCTCAGGTAAAAACGCAGGAGGCACCAATAATTCTTGCAAATAATTTTTAAAGAAAATACCCTGCCTCCGGTTAGGAAATACAATGGCTATGCGGTGAAGCTGGTTGCCGAAGCGAATGTTTATTTGCTCAGCTACTATTTGTAAGAATTGCATGGTGGTAAAATTGGGTTCTGCAAAATAACCAATCCAAAGACAGACTGTACCGTAAGCCCGAAAATACAACCAACGGCTGCTACTACAGCCGTAAGAATATAAACCGTACTTTGGTACTAAACACAATTGTAAAAATAAATTCGGATAGGAGAGCTGCTGGCCTATAAGCAACGTGGTAGTCTAAAAATCTAAGCTTAACTTTCTGCAGGCATTTGCCAATCGGGCCGTATAAAATGGCAGGTGTAACCGTAAGGATGCTTTTGTAAATAAGCCTGATGTTCTTCTTCGGCATCCCAAAAGTCGGAGGCTGGCACTACTTCCGTTACTATTTTTCCTGGCCACACACCAGAGGCATCCATTTCATTAATCAAGATTTCCGCTGTGTTTTTTTGTGCGGCATCTAGGTAAAAAATGGCCGAACGGTACGACATTCCAATATCATTTCCCTGCCTATTTTTTGTAGTGGGGTTGTGTATTTGAAAAAAAAACTCCAGTAATTTACGGTACGATATTTTTTCTGGATGAAATGTAATGGCAATGCCCTCGGCATGGGAGCCATGGTTTCGGTAAGTGGCATTTTTTACCTCGCCACCTGTATAACCTACCCTTGTGGTGTTAACACCCGGTAACGCCCTTATTAATTCTTCCACACCCCAAAAACAGCCACCGGCTAATATTGCTTTTTCACTTGTCATGATTGATGATTTTATTGGTACTTATGACAATTTTACTGCCAATTTGTTTTGAAAGACGGGATGGCAGGCATTGTACAATTTTACTACTGCAACCCAAAAAATTGGTTACTTTTTTTATTACTGGCATCTTTTAAATATGGCAATCTTTATTTTCTTAGATTCAAGTAATAAATGCAACTTTTAGAGTGGTACAATATGGCTTTATATTTTATCAAAGGATAAAGGGATTGCTCCCTTTTCCCTTTGAATG
>JAYUOV010000316.1:0-2782 GCA_043760535.1 Chitinophagaceae bacterium | reverse complement strand
CTGTAAAGGTTAACCGTGAAAGCATCGTAACCGCCGGTGGTAGGCATTGCAGGCAGCCTGTCATCACCTTGTACCCCATCTACATTATAATTGGTTATTACTTCTTTAAACAAATCAATCATAAACTGCTGCACTTCCGGATGAATACCATTTAGCCAATCAAAACCATTTTTAACAGTCAATGCACCATTAGCATCTCTGGCAGCCCAGGCTGGTTTAGTAGCAACAATAGGCCCGCCACTTGCCGAAAAAGATGATGAAAAACCATATTCAAACCAGGCATGAACTTTTATGCCTTCTGCATGTGCCTCTTGTATCATTTCCTGCAAGGGATCACGGCCTGCGAAAGATTCTAGTATGGGTCTGTTAATCAAATTATTCATAACAGCACTGGGGTACATGGTACGTGCATTATTATATACCACTACAAAAATATTGTTGATACCAGCAGTTTTACAATTGGCCACTACTTCTTTAATATTAGCTCGGGTATTAAGTGCTGTACTGGCAGCAGTAGTAACCCAAACTCCCCTCAAAGCATTCGCATCCCAAACCGGGGGAACCGGTGTTACAATGCCAGGATTGTAAGTAACAATGGTTCTTTTTTTACAAGATGCCATTACTGAAAGTAGTATTGAGAGGTACAAAAAAACTTTCAGATTTTTAGGCTTCATTACATTGGCAGGCGACATAAATAATTATTTTATTAAAAAAACAAACTTAATAAATCTTTTTATAAATTGCGATAAATTTTTAAGAACTTTTTGTTTTATTAAAGTAAAATCGGATGGCTAACTCTACTTTATCAGTTTTGAGTTTAAAAAATATTCACTCAAGTGGAACTAATAAATATGTGTAATCGCAATTCTTGAATATCTATAACATTTCATTCAACCCAATTTAAAATCATTTTTACCCAAAAAAATTTATGCCGATTGCCGATAACAAAATAAAACATCCTGCCTCTTGGATACCCACAACCTGGTTTGCTATGGGTTTGCCTAATTTGGTTTTAGGTGGAACCGTTGTTTCACTAATGTATAAAAACATGGGCTTCTCCGATACCCAAATTGCTTTTTGGACGGGTATTATCATTTTACCATGGAGTTTTAAGCCTATTTGGGGCCCATTTATGGAACTGTACAAAACCAAAAAATTTTATATCTACACATCTCAAATAATTTGTGGGTTGCTTTTTGGGTTGTCGGTATTATCTATGTTTACCGCCCATTTTTTTAATATTTCCGTAGTGCTGTTTTTGCTGACTGCTTTTTTTGGTGCTACTCAAGATATTGCAGCAGATGGTTTGTATTTGCAAGAACTTGAGCCAAAGCTGCAAGCCCGTTATGTAGGCTGGCAAGGAACATTTTACAATTTTGCCAAATTATTTTCTAATGGTGGAATGATTTTTTTAGCTGGCATATTAATACCAACAATGGGTAACACAAATGCCTGGGCAATTGTAATGGGTATTTATGCTGCTGTAATGCTTTTATTAGGATTGTACAATCAAAAAAACTTACCATCTACTGCTAATCAAACAACAGTTGCAAGTGCAGCAGATGTGATGCTAACATTGAAAGATGTGATGATTAGCTTTTTTCAAAAAAAACACATTGTCTATGGCATTTTATTCATTATGCTATATCGCTTTGCCGAAGGGCAGGCCATTAAAATAATGCCCTTGTTTTTTAAGGCAGATAGAGCTTCCGGAGGATTGGGTTTACAAGAGTCTACGCTTGGTATGCTTACTGGTATTTTTGGCACCATTGCTTTTGTATTAGGATCCTTGGCAGCAGGATATTTTGTATCTAACAAAGGATTAAATCGGCGGACTTTATTATTATTATGTGCTTGCTTTAATTTGCCTTTTGTTGCTTATGCCTACTTAGCTATTACACAAACTGATAATCTTTGGCTTATAGGAAGTGCTGTAGCTATTGAGCATTTTGGTTATGGCTTCGGATTTATTGGTATCATTATTTTTATTATGCAACAAATTGCTCCAGGCAAGTATCAAATGGCTCATTATGCTTTTGGCAGCTCCTTAACTTATTTAGGCTACACCATTGCCTCTATGGTTAGTGGTGTGGTAAGCGATTATTTAGGCTATAAAGATTTTTTTATATGGGTGTTGATAGCAACAATTCCTGCGTTTATCATTACTTGGCTGGTACCATTAAAATCTTATAAAAAACCAATTTAACTATCAAAATATAAATGAAACTTACCGTAATTAAAACTCATAGCCTTATTGCTTGCCTGCTGCTAATCAGCATTTGTGTAAATGCCCAAACTACAAATAACGATAGTAGTTATGAAACCACTTATTACAACCAAAAAGTAACCTTATTTAATTTATTACCAAATACCAAAAACGAAATCATTTTTCTGGGCAACAGTATTACCGATATTGGCGAATGGGCCGAAATATGGAAAAACCACAATGTGAAAAACCGGGGCATTAGTGGTGACAATACTTTTGGCGTATTAGCAAGGCTGGATGAAGTGCTTTCGTCTAAACCAAAAAAGATATTCATCATGATTGGCATCAACGATATTGCCAAAAACACACCCGACTCTGTAATTGTGGCTAACTACAAAAAAATTATTGATATAATTACTGGGCAGTCGCCAAAAACCACCATCATTGTTCAAAGTATTTTGCCTACCAATAATAATTTTGTAACTATTCAGGCAAATATTAACACTTTTTAGTAAATGTGGAATAAAAGTTGGCTTAAAGTTCATAAAATGGTATGAGCTTGTGCTGATGATCGAT
>JAYUOV010000315.1:0-24019 GCA_043760535.1 Chitinophagaceae bacterium | reverse complement strand
GTAGCATTGCAGTTTTTAACTGGTTCGCTGGTGGATTAAAAGATTTAATTTTGGCTAAAACAATAATTATGGAAACCATTACTGTTGACGAAAAGTTGGTTAATACTTATTTTACACAATTAAACGCACTACCAGATATTACATAAGGCAAATCATTGCAAGGCTCGAATTAAGTATGAGACCAAGAAAGCCGGAACCTACTATTGAGGAAATAAAAATTCTGATTGCAGGATTTAAGTTCGAAAAATCTGCTGAAGAAATGATTGAAGATATTTATAGTTCAAGAACACCATCCCCAATACGTTCATTTGATTAACATGTATATTTTAGATACGGACATTTCCATTTTTACAATACAAGGAAAATTTAATCTCAGGCAAAAAGCAGTGCAGGCAAAATACTATAATTGTAATCCGTCGGAAAGTACTGTTGCAGAAATATTGGTTGGAGTGGAAACCAGCAAGTTTAAAGAAGACAACTTGGTTTTAACTGCAAGTTTTATCAGTAAGTTTCAAACACCCGATATTTTCCGGTACCGCCCATTTTTGCGAAAGAAAAAGCAAAACTGAAAACACCTAGCTTTATCATCACAGGCTTTGATATTTTAATTGGCGCAACTGCCGTATTTTACGGTTTTACTTTAATTACCAAAAACGAAAAACACTTTTACCGGATAGAAGATATTAAGATCGAAAACTGTACTAAAACCAATCCAACATTATGATAGGAATCATCATGGGCAGCGATAGCGACCTGCCAATAATGCAACAGGCAGCGGATGTACTAAAAGAGCTCGGTGTGGCATACGAACTCACTATTGTAAGTGCCCACCGCACACCGCACCGTATGGTGCAATATGCCGAAACAGCACTTGGCCGTGGCCTGAAAGTGATTATAGCGGGTGCTGGCGGTGCCGCACATTTACCCGGTATAGTAGCCAGTATTACTACGCTACCTGTAATAGGTGTACCTATAAAATCATCTAACTCTATTGATGGCTGGGATTCTGTTTTATCTATTTTGCAAATGCCCAATGGCGTACCGGTAGCCACCGTGGCTCTCAATGCAGCTAAGAATGCCGGCATTTTAGCAGCACAGATTATTGGCACTTTTGATGATGCAGTAGCCAAAAAAATAACCATTTACAAAGCTGGCCTACTAGCATCTGTAGAAGAAAAAATACAACAGGTAAAAGATGCCGGATGGCCTAATAATTTTGACCAATAATATGAATGCACCACTCCAAATAACCGTAGAAAAAGTAGTAGTACTGCAAGATTTTCCCAGTGGCTCTGCCATGGAATTTTTTAATGGCAACATTTACCTGCTGGGCGATGACGCCCGACACCTGCACATTATGGATAATGCGTACAAGCCAGTTTCTTACATCTCCATGTTTCCCGGAACGGAGAAGCGGATAGAGAAAAAGATAAAAGCAGATATTGAAGCATCGGCCATTATCACTTATAAAAAAAACTATCATTTATTGGCACTTGGGTCTGCATCTAAAAGCCAGAGAGAAAGGGCATTTCTTTTTGCATTACCTCCCAAAGCCGATACGCCATTTGTAACTTTTGATACCGACGAATTTACCGACAGGCTAAAAGACATGGACGTGGCCGAAGTAAATATAGAAGGGTCAGCAGCTATTGGTAATCTGCTACTAATGAGCAATCGTGGCAATAAAACCAACCCCGACAATTTATTGTTTGTAACCGATACCGATTTTTTTGAGCATCAAAAAACAGCCCCCATCCGAATTATAAAAGTAGTGCTGCCACAACAGGATTATCCCATCGGCATTTCTTCTTTGAGCTATGAGCCAGCAGGTGATATGCTGTTCTTTACGGCATCCATAGAGCTTACGGCTAATGCTTATGATGATGGAGGCATTGGCGATAGTTATATCGGCTACATTAAAAGCATTTCAGCAAAGCTGCAAAATAGTACCATAACACCAGATGCCTTACTAAACCTGGCAGCAACGGATACCGTTTTTAAAACCCAAAAAATAGAATCCCTCTGCTTTGAAAAGGTGGAAGACAATATACTAACCGCCCATTTGGTGAGTGATAATGATAATGGAGAAAGTTCGTTGTTTAAAGTAAGATTGCAGATATAGTGTTGAGGCTTAGAACTCCTCTCTCTTTGCAGTTTTTGATTGCTTAGTTTTTTTTACCCAGCGAAAGCCCTACCCTGATGGAGTGCCATTGGCGAACGTTTTGAACCCCGAAGCATTACGGGACTCCGTTAAACTGGCTGCTACAAATGGGCTTTTAGATTGCGAATAAAAAGCGATTTCAGTTTGCAGGATAAGGAGTTCTGAATGCACTCATTAAAACCTTGAGCAGTGTAGATGCTATATTAAATGACCTGCCTTGCTTTCAGCTCCAGATATTTGTTTACAGTGTTAATGGTAAGCTGCTTGGGCGTTGTAAGAATGCTAACGATACCATGATTCGACAATTCTTTTACAATCATCTTTTTCTCAAAACCAAATTTTTCGGCAATAGTTTTAGTGTACAGGCTTTCTATATTATTTACCGGCTGTTCGCTCAGGGTTTTTAATTCGGTATTTTCGAAAAATACAACGAGCAACAAATGGTGTCCGGAAATTTTTTTAAGGTAAGGCAATTGCCTTCTTAATCCGCTTACCGATTCAAAATTAGTAAACAGCACCAACAGGCTTCGTTGCTTTATCTGGCTGCGAACCTGCAAATAAAGTTTTTCATAATCGCTTTCTAAAAACTGAGTTTGCTGCTTGTACAATACTTGTAATATATTATCAAGCTGTATAGGTTTTTTATCGGCTACCAGTAAAGAACCAAGTTTGTTAGAAAAAGTAATAAGGCCAATTTTATCCTGCTTATGCAGGCATATATTACTTAGTACTAATGTGGCATTAATGGCATAATCCAGTAGGGTAAGTTTTTCAAAAGGCATTTTCATCAGCCTGCCTTTGTCTATAATGCAATACACCTGCTGGCTGCGTTCATCGGTGTAATGATTTACCATCAAATTACCACGGCGGGCTGTGGCTTTCCAGTTAATAGTGCGTACATCGTCGCCGGTTACATATTCTTTAATTTGCTCAAACTCCATGCTGTGGCCAATCTTGCGAATTCGTTTATTGCCAAACTCGTTACTGTAAGCGCTTTGTGCAAACAGTTCGTATTTACGCATTTGCACATACGAAGGGTACACGGCCACCGTTGCCTCCTGGCCCGATGTTACCTTTTTTACCACAAGCCCAAGCCCCGATGTTACCATTAGGATAAGGTTTCCAAACTCGTATTCTCCCCTTTCCACTGGCCTCAGTTTATAATCGAAAGTGCTGGTTTCGCCGCCTTTTAAGCGAATGCTTTTTTGATGGTTGCGTATCTGAAATTGTACCGGCAATTCGTCTATAACATGTATGGTTACCGAAAAACGGAAATAGTTTGTAACAGAGATGTGTATGGAATTCCAGTCGCTGTTACTAAACCTGTCGCTCATGGTGCGGCTAGCCTCCGGGTTACTGCCCCGAAACAAAAAGAGGATGTCGGCCAGTGTAATAATAAAGAAGGAACCCGAAAGTACTTTGGGTAATAAAATGGGTAAGTCTAAAAAATACCAGATAATAAATAAAACAATCAGCCCGCCAAGTGTAAAAAACCAACGAGCCGAAAGCAGCAAAAAAGATGATTTAGACAAAAGAAAATATTTGGCTCAAATTAAGCAAGAAAATTTAATACTAGATAAAAGTGACTGGGTTAACTGTTAACGGTCGACGGTCAACGGTTTACCCAATGAAAAAAATTACTTTTTCCTAAATACCCCCAAATTGGCAATTAGCAGGCCACCAATTACCAACGCACCACATACAAAATGGATCCAGGTAATGGTTTCGCCTAAAAACCAAACGGCTTCTATACTACTACAAACGGGTATTAGATAGCCAAAAAGCGACGTACGTGCCGAACCGAGATAGGCCACAGCCTTGTTCCAAAACAAGAACGATAGTACAGAGGCCCCGAGGCCAATGTAGAGTAGAATCCCAAGCAGGTGCGGATTCCATTGTATGGCTGGCGAATGGTTTTTTTCGTACAAAAAAAAGGGAGCTAATAATAAAGTGCCTGCGGCAAATACCACAAACAAAAATGGAACTGGCGATATGCCCACCGGCTTTTTACGCACCAATGTATTGTACACCGCAAACGATAAAGCAGCCAATAATATCCATCGGTCGCCCAGTGTAACGCGGAACGTTAGTAAGGTATCTAAACTGCCTTTCGACAGCAGGAAAAGAATGCCAGTAATACAAACAAGCAAACCTATTATTTGTAATGGCGTTATTTTTTCTTTTAAAAAAATCCTTGCCAGCACTACAGAAATTACTGGCGAAGTAGCTGTACCAAGCAAGGCTAGGTTAATAGCCTCGCTATAATGACCGGCCACATACAGGCAAGTATTAAACAAAGCAACGCCTGTGAAACCCGTACAAAAAATGTATAACAAGTGCATTTTTACAATCCCCATTTCTTTTGTTAATTGGGCAAAAGCAAATGGAAAAATAATAATAGTGCCTATCAGCCACCGGTAAAAAGACAAACTAAATGGTGGTATTTCGTTCGCTATGCCCCTTGCCACCACAAAATTCCCCGACCATATTATAGCCGCCGCAGTAGCAAAAAGAGACCCGGTCAGTATGGCGTTTTTAGTAGGCAATTTGTTGATTGGTTGATTAGTTGATTGGTTGATTGGTTCATTAGTTCACTTGTTTACTTTTTCACTTGTTTACTTGTTCACTTGTTTACTTGTTCACTTGTTTACTTGTTTACTTGTTTACTTGTTTACTTGTTTACTTGTTCACTTGTTTACTTGTTTACTTGTTTACTTGTTTACTTGTTTCAGAACTGCTTACCCTGAGAACTGAAACCGTCTTTTATTCGTAGTTTAAAAAAGCCCAAAAGTAGCACACAGTTGAACAGAGTACCGAAATGCTACGGGATTATAAACGTTCGCCAATTTCGCTCCATCAGAGTACGGCTTTCGCCGGGTTCCACCGAAACAATCCACCGATATTTAGGGGCAGGCAAAAAAAAGAAAGACTATGCTATCAAAACTACACAGGTTAAAATTTCTGAGTTTAGCGGTGAACTGGTGAACAAGTTAACTCCTAGAGCAAGTGAATTGCCGGAACAAGTGAACTATCATCAGCTCAACGCATCGAATCTAAACTTTACCACCGTCCAGTTTACTACCTTCCACCAGTTGGTAAGGTAATCTGCACGGCGGTTTTGGTATTTAAGGTAGTAGGCATGTTCCCACACATCTATAGCAAGCAATGGTGTGCCTTTAATTTCTGCTACATCCATCAGCGGATTATCCTGATTGGGCGTACTTACTACTTGTAATTTGCCTGATTTATTTTTTATCAACCATGCCCAACCACTGCCAAATCTGGCCTTTCCTGCTTCTTCAAATACTTTTTTAAATGCATCCATAGAACCAAAATCTTTATTGATGGCATTTAGCAAAGTACCGTCGGGAGCTTTTTCGCCTCCGGGCTTCATTAACTGCCAAAACAGTTCGTGGTTATAGTGGCCGCCAGCATTGTTCCGCATTTTGGGTGTGTATTTACTTATAGAACTAAGCAATTGCGTAATGCTTGTTATATTGATTTCCACATTTTCTGCCGCTACGGCTTCATTTACATTTTTGGTGTAGGTAGCCGCATGTTTTGTGTAATGGATATTCATGGTTTCCTTGTCGATAACCGGCTCAAGTGCATCCCAACCATAAGGAAGTGGCGCCTGATAGTAACCCGGAGCCCACAGATTGGCATTACTATTGGCCGTATTTTTTTTAGATGAACTACAACCTGCTATAAAACTACCTGCACTGCTTAACCCAATGCCTGCGGCAAGAGATGCTTTTGAACCATTCAAAAGAAATGCTCTGCGGTTATACTGATTACTTTTCATGTGCTGTTTTTTTATAATTTTCATGCAGTAAGTGCTGCTTATTAGCCGATGCTGATTTTTCTTTTACCCAAACCCCAAACTTTTTATAAGTGCGGAAATAAAATTCTTTGTTAAACAATTGCGAATCTCTCATGGCTTTGTAGGTAAGAAAAAAACCAACGGGTAATAATACAAATGTAGCAAGCCACATGCCAAGCAATGGATTAGTAATTCCTTCTTTTACAAATTTTTCTCCAAAAGTGTTCATTAGGTGAAAAAGAACAAAGAATATAATGGCAAAAATTAAAGGCGTACCAATGCCCCCTTTTCGAATGATGGAGCCAAGTGGCGCACCAATTAAAAACAGCACCATACAGGCTGCCGATAATGCAAACTTTCTGTGCCATTCTATATTATGCAGCCGTAGCATCTTAGACCTTTCTATGTAATCGCTGTACAAAACATCCATATTGCTTTTGGCAACTGATATATGGCCATTTACGAGGTCTATTACCAGCGTTCTTACACTGTCGGGCACTATTTCATTTACAGGTGTTACTACATTGTTGTAAGTATTTATAATCTGTATTCTTATGCTATCGGGCATGGGTTTATTCATACCAAGAATGGTTTTTTTGTACAACGTACCGGCAAGTTTTACCACACTATCTGTGGCGGCTTTGCCCAGGTTTCCAATAGCCGGTTTATAGGGCATTATTTTTTTTGCCCAGCCGCTATCGTAGTATTTTGAGAAATTAAAATTGATGAAAATCTCTTTATCAATACGGCTTTCAGCCATTTTTTTCATGTTGGCAATAGAGTCGGTAAACTTGTTAAGCTGCCGGATGCTGAGCATTTTATAGCTGTCTTTAAAAACGCTATCCGGTGTTTTAAGTACTGCAAAAGAACTGAGATCCAGTACCTTTTTATATTCATCAAAACCCATTCTAATAAAATCGGTATTGGTACTGTTTCTAAGCCCTCTTTCTTCGTAACGCGTACCATCTTTCATTACAAACTCCAGAGAGAGCTTGTCTTCGGTTACCTTCATTATGCCGCTTTTACTAGCGATAAGATTGTCTTGCACGGCATTGCCTTTTTCGTAAATCATTACGTTGTAAATGCCCGGGCCATCTTTATCCTTACTGCCTACTTTTAATACAAAGCCATCTATTTTATCGTAAAAAATGCCCTCTTTAATATCGAATGCCGGTTTGGAAAATGTGAAATCATATTTTAAAGCATTCAGTTTTAAATTAGCTACAGGAATAATATAATTGTGAAAAAGAAATGCCAAGCCCGAAATAACAATACTTACCACCAAAACCGGCCTCATAAACCGAAGCAAAGGAATGCCAGCAGACTTTATGGCCACCAATTCAAAACTTTCGCCTAGGTTACCAAAAGTCATTATAGAAGCTAGTAAAATGGCAATAGGCAAGGCCATTGGCACTGTAGATGCAGCCACATAAGCTACTAGCTGCAAAATGGTGGCTATTCCTATTCCTTTGCCAATAAGATCATCTATATACAGCCAAAAAAACTGCATTACCAACACAAATGTGGCAATGAGAAATGTGGCCAAAAATGGCCCAATGAAAGCACGGAGAATGAGAAGGTCTAATTTTTTTATCAAAAGCAGTACAGATTTACGAATTACGATTTTAGAATTACGATTTGCTTTTTGCACAACTATTGCCATACAAAAAGATTATGGTTTGAGAATTGTAATATTACAAATCGTAAACCGTAAATCTTTAATTATACATTCCGATGTCAAAAGTAAAACTTTCGGCTGCTGAACTTGCTATGGCTTGCAATGCAGCAGTTCTCTTAACAAAGAATAGCGTCATTAACAAGGTTTATCAGCTTTTTGGACAGTTATCAGAAGCGTATGCCAATGAGATTGAAGCATTTGATACTGCCAGAGAAGTGAAAAGAATATCACCCAAAATATCAAAAGGCGAAAATTATCAAGGTTTGCCATGGGTTATGCTCGATTACCCAAGATTTTTTTCGGGCAATAATATTTTCGCTATCCGCACCATGTTTTGGTGGGGAAATCATTTTAGCCAGTTTATTATACTAAAAGGAGCGTATCTACCAGCTGGTATAGCCATAAAAATATTAGAACTAGCTGCATCAGGTAACATATACTTGTGTACGTCCACCGACCAATGGGAACATCATTTTGATGAAAACAATATGGTACACCTAAACAAAATGAACCAGCAGGAAGTGGCTGCCACCATAAAAAAATGTGGCTTTTTAAAACTGGGAACAAAAATTCCCATCGAAAGATGGGAATCAGTGGAAAATAATATGAAAGAAAATTTTATAAATTTTGTGCAACTAAGCCCGTGCTTTGCTTTTTAAATAAGGCTTTAATTGCCCAATCTGTGAAACAAATCTTTTACCTGATAGTCCCACAACTGGCTCTGGTCTTTAATTTCACCCTTTTCTGCAAAGTCGTTAATTACTAGTATGGTTTGATTGCTTACTTCGGTTTTTTCAATTCTGAATTCGAAGTACTCTCCTTTTGGTGCTGTGAGCCAATGAAACCTTACATACTTATCATGCTCCTTCTCTACTAGTTCAGCCTTGTCTGTACTGCCGTTCCACGAAAAACTAAAAATACCTTCTTTATCATCTACCTTATCGGCAAACCACTCACCCAATCCATTACTGGTACTTAGGAAATCGTACAATATTGTAGGAGAACACCTAACCGGATATTCTAATGTGAAAAGTTGTTTTTTACTCATTACCGCTCTATTAATCTATTATCTCAGAATGATGCAATAATAGAAAAATATCGCATCCTGCAAAGTTTTATTTTTTTATTTTTTTTGTTTAAGATTTTTAAGCACCCAATTAAAAAATACAAATCTTGAACCCTTTGTATTTCAACCGTTTGCAAAAAGATATTTTGGAATCAATTTTTTTATCCTTTAAATTGCTTTTAGATGTTTTGGCTCTTACTAAAGGTTTGTAGAAAATTGGGTTTGTAAATTTTAATCCTAATAATAAACTATAGGTATTTTTTACCCTCACCCCTAAATTGAAGTTTATGAGCATGCGACAACTCAAAATCACAAAATCTATTACCAACCGGGAGACCCAAAGCCTTGAGAAGTACCTGCAGGAAATTGGCCGTGTAGAGCTGATTACACCTGAAGAAGAGGTACAACTAGCCATTCGTATTAAACTAAATGACGAACGGGCTTTAGAACGGCTCATAAATGCCAATCTTCGGTTTGTGGTAAGTGTGGCAAAACAGTACCAAAATCAAGGCCTATCACTTAGCGACCTTATTAACGAAGGTAACCTTGGCCTTATAAAAGCAGCCCAACGTTTTGACGAAACCCGTGGTTTTAAATTTATTTCCTACGCTGTATGGTGGATTAGACAAAGCATTTTACAAGCATTGGCGGAACAGAGCCGCATAGTAAGGCTGCCATTAAATAAAGTGGGGTTAAGTAACCGCATCAACAAAGCATTTAGCCAGCTAGAGCAAGAATTTGAACGGGAACCAACGCCTGAAGAATTGGCTGATTTATTGGAACTAGACCGTGAAGAGATTGCTGCAACGCTTGGTATTACGGGCCGCCATGTAAGCATGGATGCCCCCATTAGCGATGGCGAAGATGGCTGCCTGATAGATATGATGGAAAACCCAAATGCCGAAAGTGTGAGCAATAATCTGGAGCACCACGAATCGCTACACACAGAACTTGGACGTTCTCTAAGTACCCTTACAGAACGCCAAAAAGAGGTGCTTTGCTTTTTCTTTGGCATTGGCATAGATAGTGCATTGAGTTTGGAAGATATCGGACATCGTTTTCATCTTACAAGAGAAAGGGTACGGCAAATAAAAGACAAGGCGATTACCAAATTACAAAACACCAGCCGCTGCAAATTGCTTCGTGTTTATTTAGGCTAAATCGTAACACATTATACTAAACTAAAAGCCCTGCATGTAGCAGGGTTTTTGTATTTAAGCATCTTCATCTTCTTCCAGAACAACATTTTGTTCAAACTGGCTAACAACACGTGACTGCTGCCACAAAAAACCAATTACTGAGATACCAATCCAAACTAAAAAAATGGTAATGGAGTTCGGAAATGATTGGGTAAATTTAAAAATACCAACAGATAATGCGAAGCCACCTACTACACTTGACAAAAGGCGTAAGCACAAGTCGTACTGGTAAAAAGAAAAAAATGCAGCACCGGATCCTATAATAAAAAAAATAACCAATGGTACAAATGAGTCATCGTCAAACTGAATCTGCTCGTTTATAAATGCCGCCAACATTAAACCAAAAACAAAAAAAGAAGTAATTGCAATTGTAAATTTTGAAAAAACAAATGAAAGCAGCATGGCTACGAAACCTATAACGCCAGCAAGGGCAAACTCTTGCCAATCGTTCAAGTTTATGATGCCACGTGTGGATATATAGGAGATTAAAAAGCCGCAAATACCCACTGCTACCCAATAAAAAAATTTACCCGAAAAAAGGCTTAATAAGCCAAGAACGGCAAGTATTATTGCAACTGCAAGAGTGAAATTACCAAAAGCGGATTGTATTAATTCGTGAAGCCTGTTCATACGGAGCGTAAATGTGTGAGATTAAAGCCTACTTGAGTCTTAAAAAAAAACAATTGTAAATGCATACTGCTTTTTCTAAATCAGTTGCATTTTAGCCACTTTGGGATCTACTTCTACTGTATCATGTTCGAAGTTTAGTTTGATACGCCACTTTTGCATGGTGCCGGCACCTATAATGGCTTCTTCGCTAAGGCCGGGCACTACTAAAAACTCATCGCTCAGTAAAACATCATGCAGATAAAAGTCCAGGCGTACTATTTCTTTAACTTCAATATAATGTCCCTCAATTGCTGTGGCTATTCTTCTAATCCTTCCCAAAGTTTGTGGCTCAGTAATTGCATCCACATAATCAGGGCTTATGCAAGAAAGAAGGGCCCCGCTATCGAATAAAGTGTAGAGGTGATTTTCGCCTTTGGAACCAACAAACAATAATGGCAATTTTATTACAGACATCTTGTGTATTTTAATTTAAAGATAAGGCTTTTACCCACCTTAGCTATTGATCCATGCCTCCCTTTCGTCGGGATTAAACTTCCATGGGGCGAAATTATTTTCAATATTGCCAAACATGCTGTTCCACTCCTGTGGGCTGTTGCTTTCGTCTAAAATTAAATACCTGCGCATTTTTATAATAATATCGAGTGGCGAAATACTTACGGGACATTCTTCTACACAGGCATTACAAGTAGTGCAGGCACGTAACTCTTCCACAGAAATATAATCGTTCAAAAGCGACTTTTCGTCGGGTTTAAATTCTCCATTTGCATTGATATTTTTGCCCACTTCGTCCAGCCGGTCTCTCGTTTTCATCATAATGGTACGTGGGCTAAGCAGCTTACCAGTTTGGTTAGCCGGGCAGGCGCTGCTGCACCTGCCACACTCGGTACAGCTGTAAGCATCCATCAGGTTTTTCCAAGAAAGATCCATTACATCTTTAGCACCAAACTGTTCCGGCGGCGCCTCTGGCAAAGCGGCCACTGCCGGAAAAACAGATGTATCGCCACCCATAGCCAGTATTACTTCCCGTTGTATTTCGGGCATGTTTTGCATTTTGCCCTCACCCTCGGGCCGGGCATAATACGCATTGGGAAAAGCCAGCAGTACATGCAAATGTTTACTATATGGCAGATAATTTAAAAAAGCAAAAATACCCACAATGTGCAGCCACCAGCAAACCCTTTCTATAGTGATTAATGTGCCATCGCCTAAGCTACTAAATATAGGCATCAGCCAACTGCTAACGGCAAAAGGGCCTGTAATGGCTTCGCTGTAATGATCCACATTTCTGGCCTGCAAAATAGAATCGGTAGCGTTCATAGTAAGAAACAAGGTCATCAGTATAATCTCGGTAATGAGGATATAATTGGCATCGCTGCGGGGCCAGCCGTTAAGGTCTTTACTGATAAAACGTTGGAGTTTGATGATATTCCTGCGTACCAAAAAAACCACACAAACCAATAATACACCCAAAGCCAGCCACTCAAAACTATTGATTAAAAAAGTATAAAAATCGCCTAAAAAGGGTGCAAACATGCGGTGCTGGCCGGTAATACCATCCAACACTATTTCCATTACCTCTATATTAATTATGATAAAGCCGGCATAGATAATAAAGTGCATAATAGCCACAACCGGCTTTTTAAACATCTTTTTTTGGCCAAAGGCCAATAGCAAAACATTGCTAATCCGCTTTCGGTTGTCGGTTTCAATGGCTTCGTCTCGGCCAAGCAAAATATTGCGGCGTATCTGGCTTATTTTTTTTGTAAACAACCAAATAGAAAATGCGGCCAATGCGGCGAAAAGTATTTGTTGAACCAACTCCATAGGTTTTTTGATTTTTGATTTGAAGAATGGGCAGAATTAGCAGAATGGGCAGCCGCAATGACTGCCCCTACATCAAATCTACGTTCTTTCGATTTTCAAATGTGGGTTATTGGCTAATATTGTATGCATAATGTTTAAAAGAAACGATTGAATTTTTTAATATCTAATACTAATAAATTTTACTGATGAAAAAATACATTCTTAATAAAAATCTGGCTGCACGTAAACTAGAACGTATGGCGCTGGAAATAGCTGAACGCAATACCGAAGCCGAACACTTAGTACTTGCCGGCATTTGCGAAAGTGGCAGTACAATAGCTGTAAAACTACTGCCTATGCTGCAAAAAGAATTTTGCGGAAAAATAGACCTGGTAAAGGTTTTACTGGATAAAAGAAACCCCGAAACAGTAACTATCGAACCAATGACAGACTTTAATAACAAAGTGGTAATTATTGTGGATGATGTGGCCAACAGTGGTAAAACGATGACATACGCCATTAAGCCTTTTCTAGACTATTGGCCACAGAAAATACAAACTTTGGTGTTGGTAGAACGTACACACAAGACTTTTCCTATTTCTGCCGACTATGTTGGGCTTAGTGTAGCCACCACTTTGCAGGAGCATATTTTTGTAGAAACGGAAGGTGAGGAAATTGTAGGAGCGTATTTATTGTAAAGCATTATAACTTTTCCACCCCTGTTTTTGCCTTCTGCAAAACCTGTGCCCGCCAGCGGGGAGTAGTAACGCATTGCCTCAACAACTATTTTAAAACCTCATTTGTGTATGAAGTATTTAAATAATAGCATTCTTTTTGACAACAGGCAAGTTCAACAATGAGTTTTAGTAAATCTTCCCCGGCTTTAAATAATTTCTTACATAGTCATCTATACCTTCTTCCAAAGTATAAAACGGTTCGGTATAACCGGCGGCTTGCAGCTTTTGCATGTTAGCTTTGGTAAAATATTGGTATTTGTCTCGAATGTCTTCAGGCATAGGTACAAACACAATATTGGGTTCCAAATCCAAACCACGAAAAGTAGAGGCCGCTAAATCGTAAAAGCTACGTGCAGTTCCGGTGCCGAGGTTGTAAATAGCCGAGGTAAGTGGTGAGTGGTGAGTGGTAAGTTGGGTTTCAGTCTTTGTACGAAGTACTAAATTCTTAGTACTTTCTTCCATCATCCAAAACATCACCTTCACTACATCTTTTACATACATAAAATCACGAAGTTGCTGCCCGTCTTCAAAGTCGGGTCGATGGCTTTTAAACAGTTTTACCTGCCCATCATTATTTATTTGGTTAAACGAATGCCAGATAACGCTTGCCATCCGGCCTTTGTGGTATTCGTTAGGGCCATAGATATTAAAGAATTTGAGGCCAGCCCAAAAGGGAGGAAGAAAGTAACCAGTTGGTAGTTGAGAGTTACCTGTTACCTGCTTTTGGCTTTGGCATTGTACTTTATTTTTAGTACTAAATACTTGCTCTAGCACCCATTTATCAAACTCATTTTTACTAACACCGTAAGGATTCAGTGGCTGTAATTGGTTGATGATTGCTTGGTCATCATTATAACCTAATTCGCCACCACCGTAGGTTGCAGCGGATGATGCATATACCAGCGGCACCTGTTTCTCGGCACAGTATTTCCATATTTTTTTAGAGTACTCCACGTTCAGTTTCTGGTGGATGCTATAGTCGAATTCTGTAGTGTCTGTCCTTGCTCCTAGGTGAAAAACGAAATCAATTTTTTCATCGTAAAGCTCCAGCCAATCGAACAGATTGTACCGCTCCACAATGTGTGCATACGATTTACTTTGCCAGTTTACCCGTTTGGCTTCTACGCCAAAATCATCAACGAGTATCAGGTTTTCAAAACCATTTTCGTTGAGAAACTGCACCATGCAACTGCCTATAAAACCAGCAGCCCCAGTAACTATTATTTGAGAGAATGTGTTCAAAAAATGGTGGTTTATAAGTATCCTTCTTTACTTCAAATAATTTTCAATAGCGTTATCATACAAATCTTTCCAGGCTGCAATGCTGCACCAGTTTTCTTCGCCAATTGTAACATCTGCAGCAGTTACTTCACCCAAAATAGTATAAGCAATGGCGGCTGGTTTTAAAGCAGCTTCCAACGCTGCAAGTCCTTCGGCCGAAACAGAAACCACTACCCTGCTTTGGGCTTCGCCAAATAAATAACTATCGGTACGGATTGTATTATCCAGGGCAATTTTAAAACCTAATCCCCGCTTAAAGCCGCTCTCACAAAGGGTTACAAACAAACCACCTTCACTAATATCATGGGCAGATACGATTAATTTTTGGCTGATTATAGTCGCTACTGTTTGTTGTAAGGTAAATTCTTCTTCCAGCTCAAAGTGCGGTGCCGGGCTAAACTCAATGCTATGTATTTTATGTAAATATTCGGAAGAACTAATGTCGTTGCGGCTTTTACCAATTAACATAATTACATCACCAGCCTTTTTAAAATCCAGCGTCATTTTGTTGGCTACATCGGCCAGCAGGCCTACCATACCAATAGTAGGTGTTGGGTACACCGCACCTTCTGGCCCTTGATTATAAAAGCTCACATTACCACCAGTAACCGGCGTATTAAACTTTTTACAGGCTTCGCCCATGCCCTTAATGCTTTGTACAAACTGCCAGTACACTTCGGGATCGTAAGGGTTGCCAAAGTTGAGGCAATTGGTTACGCCAAGCGGTTCGCCGCCACTACATACAATGTTCCGGGCACTTTCGCTTACCGCTATCATAGCCCCAACATACGGATTGGCATATACATATTTACTATTGCAATCCACGCTCATAGCAATGCCTTTTTTAGCCTGTCCCGCTTTTTGCGGAATTCCTTTTATCAGGCTAATAGCCGCATCGCTAGGCTCGTTGGTATTAAGTGTTCCTGTACCCACCATGCTGTCGTATTGGTTGTAAATCCAGCGTTTGCTGGCTATGTTTGGTATTTGAATCAGTTGTTCTGCCGTGGCTTTTAAATTTTTTGGCAGCTCTATTCCATCTATGTTATATTTCAGTTGGTTGGCTACATATTTGGCTTCGGTGTAAGGCCGGTCGTACACAGGTGCACCACCGCCCAGCACCAAAACCTTTGCAGGGATGGAGGCTTCCAGTTCGCCACCGCTGTAAAAATTCAGCAGTCCATCTTCGGTTACATGTCCTATTTCTTCGCAAGGCAGGTCCCATTTTTCAAAAACTTTCAGCACCGCAGCTTCCTTTCCTTTCTCCACACAAATAAGCATCCGCTCCTGGCTTTCGCTCAGCAGCAGTTCCCATGGTTTCATGTTTTTTTGGCGGGTAGGCACTTTGTCTAAATCTATGTACATACCACATTCACCTTTAGCACTCATTTCGGCAGTGCTGCAAATAATGCCTGCGGCACCCATATCCTGCATGCCCACAATGGCATCCGTATCCATCAATTCCAGGCAGGCTTCCAGTAATTTTTTCTCCTGAAAAGGATCACCAACCTGCACGGCTGGTAAATCTTCGGCACTGTCGGCGGTAATTTCGGCCGAGGCAAAACTAGCTCCACCAATACCATCTTTACCCGTGGCACTGCCTACTATAAATATAGGATTACCAATGCCTTTGGCCACAGCACTAATGGTTTTGCCAGCTTCTAAAATGCCCACACTCATGGCATTTACCAGCGGGTTGGTATGGTAGCAATCCTCAAAATACACTTCGCCACCCACGGTTGGCACCCCAAAACAGTTACCATAATGGCCAATACCATCTACCACGCCAGCCATTAAATGCTGGGTTTTGGCTTCTTTTAAATTGCCAAAACGAAGGCTGTTTAATTGGGCAATCGGCCTGGCACCCATTGTAAAAATATCCCGGTTAATACCACCAACACCCGTTGCCGCCCCCTGAAATGGCTCCAATGCAGATGGGTGATTATGGCTTTCTATTTTAAACACCAAGCCAAGGCCTTCGCCAATATCCATCAGGCCAGCGTTTTCTTCACCGGCTTCCACCAGCATTTTTTCGCCGGTACGGGGCAGGGTTTTTAGCCATTTAATAGAGTTTTTATAACTGCAATGTTCGCTCCACATGCCACTAAAGGCACACAGCTCGTTGAAGTTGGGGGTACGGCCAAGAGCCGTTTTTATCATCTCAAATTCTTCGGCAGTAAGGCGAAGTTGCTCAGCGGTTTTTACGGTAATTTCCATATTGCTGTAAAGGTAAGGGGATGGGGTTTTGCTGCCTCAATTCGTGTCTTCACGAACAGAAAAATGTTCATTAATCAACGGGGAATTTTCAATATTCAGTGGAAAACACTCACAATTTTTTGCCCTAACTATTTAAAGGTTGAAGCAGTGACAACCAAAGTCGGGGAACTGCAATATCATCTGCCTATGCCGCGGATGGTGTGATATTCCGCTTCGTGGAGAAACGAACCGGTGCGGAGGCAATGTTTTAAAATGCTATATCGCTTCGATAAAATCAATAACACTTATAGGTAAGAATAAAGGATTGAAAACAATTTTTACAGGTTTTCAATTTCAAAAGACCATTGTCATAATACATATAATCGTATTGTATTTCTCCTTTCCCTTCAATGGTTTTTATAAGTTTATTCTTTTTGTTGTACTTATTTACCAAACTGAGTGTAAAAGTGGTGCTATCAGTATCAAAATGTTGAATTTGCACTTCTACTATATTATAATATTTATCATAAAATTTTGTGTCTATGGCAAAAACCTTGTTAAGACTAAATAAAGTGGTCTTGATTTTTTTTGGGTTATAAAACACACTATCAATTTGGTAATTGTGCATTTTTGATATGTAAACAATCCTTTGCAGTAACTGACTTACACTATCATATTGGTACTTCCATTTTATGTCTTTAGCAGGTTCGAAAGAAACAAAGTCCTTGGATTTAGTTACAGAAACCATTTCCTTATATGTTTTTTCAACCAATTTTCCGGAACTATCGTAACTAAAAAAGGCATAAGCCTTCGGCTCTTTATCTATTAGGTAGCCTACCGGTTCCAAATTGCAATCATTTTTGTAAGTAAAGTTTTTACTTATGGGCTTGCGGGCAGAAACCCAATTAAATACATCTTGTTTTATTGCCCGTATTCTATTTGCTTTCATGAGTTCTGGCGAATTTGTAAAATCTTCAAAATGAGCAAATAAACTCAACCCCCATAAGCATACAAGTATTCTATAAAATAATTCTTTTCAATAGCTTACAACCTCTGCTTTTTACTGTTTCTTTCACCATACATTTTTCACATTTGTTTCAGTCCTCAATAAAATCTTGATCAATAATAAGCAACTCTTTTATAAAATGTTCCAAAGTGATTGATTGCTTTTACTTACCCGCATCCGCCTTATTATTAACAGCCATGCCTTCGTTTCTTTAGTTTTATTAGCTGTATGAACATCTACTACAAAAAAATTCTTTTGCTTTTTATGCCTGCTTAGTTGCATTAACAAATAAAAAACACCAAATAAGCGTCTTAAATTTTGTTTCAGGTTTTCTAATCCCTAAATCATATTTTGTGGGTTTAACTTTTCTCACTTTTATTGTAAATGCGATTATGATAATAAGAAAAAGAAGGATTCGTATAAGTATTTTTGTTAGTTTATTCATGTGTTGTTTTTTTTATAATGTTACGCTGTAATAACCGATAGCGCAGTCTTAAACTGGTACAAAGTGTAGATCAGATGGAAAAAGACATTGAGAACCTGTATGCTGATAAAGAGAACCGCTGCACCAACCATTGTTTGATATTGATGCATGAGCTAACGTTTGCCGACCCTGTAGATAGCACCAATCTGCAACAACTAATCCATCGTTTTAAAAACAATCTGCTATACCGTTTCATTGTAATAATCACTCATCCGGATGTAAAACTTTAGTTGGCAATAACCAAAATGTTGTGTGAAGATTTAAAAAACGCTGCTTCATTTTCCATTTCATTATTATCTTGCCTAAAATTTATAATTATGAATCTTTTTAAATCGGGCAACCCTGCTCTTTCAGAAAAATCTTTTAAAAATGTAACCTTTAGTACGGATAGTTCTCAGACGATGACAGTACGTGGTACGCTTAATAAGTTTGGCTTCATGACGATTATGCTTGTAGCCGGTGCCATGTTTGCCTGGAAATCTTTTTACGAAAATGCCCCTTATGCTCAAACACTAATGTGGGTAGGTGCTATTGGTGGTTTGGTTATAGCATTAGTAATGGTATTTAAAAAAGAATGGGCCGGTTATCTAGCTCCTGCCTACGCATTACTGGAAGGCTTGTTTTTAGGTGCTATTTCGGCCACGTATGCCCTTCTTTTTGAAGAAAGCATGCCAAACATTATAACTAATGCCGTGGGACTTACAGTTGGTACTTGTGTGGCCATGTTCGTTTTGTATCGGTTTGGCATTATTAAAGCCACCGAAAAATTTAAGTCTATTATTTTTACTGCTACGGCAGGCATTGGAGTTTTTTACCTTATTACTATGGTGATCAGGTTGTTTGGTGTACAAATACCTTTTATGCATGACAGCTCTTTATTAGGCATTGGAATCAGTTTGTTTATAGTAGCAATCGCTGCACTCAACTTAATTGTCGATTTCGATATGATAGAGCAAGGTGCTGCACAAGGTGCTCCAAAATATATGGAGTGGTATGGCGCATTTGGTTTGATGGTAACCATCGTTTGGTTGTACCTCGAAATACTTCGTTTGTTGAGCCGCTTTGCAGGGCGTGATTAACCAAACTTTATTTATCTCTTCCATTCAAATAAAAAACCCCATCCAAATCGGATGGGGTTTTTATCTTTCCAGCCAATTTAATAACATTGTGATGCATACAAGCTCCGTTATAATTATTACAGCCCCATCGGGTGCAGGCAAAACTTCTATTACCCGATACCTGATAGAGCAATTTCCCACATTACAATTTTCTGTTTCGGCAGCCACAAGGCAGCAAAGAGCTGGTGAGGTAAACGGAAAAGATTACCATTTTATGACGGTGGCCGATTTCAACCAAAAAATAAACGACAACGCATTTATAGAATGGGAAATGGTGTACGAGGGTAAATACTACGGCACTTTAAAAAGCGAAATAGAACGCATTTGGGCCGAAGGCAATACGCCACTGCTGGATATTGATGTAAAAGGCGCCATACATGTACAGCAGCAGTTTTCTGCTAATTCGTTATCTATTTTTATACAAGCACCTTCGGTGGATGAACTGCAAAAACGCCTAGAAAGTCGTGGCACAGAAACACCCGAAAGCATCCAAACCCGCATCAGCAAAGCATCGTACGAAATGAGCTTTAAAGACAATTTTGATGTAACCATCGTAAACGATGCGCTGGAAAGAGCCCAGAAAGAAACTGCAAAACTGGTGGAGGACTTTTTTAGTAAGCCTTCTTAGTTTTTGTCTAATCCATTTTATGCCATTTTTTTTCTTAAAAACTAAATACTCTCTATGCTGAAATACAGCTTTATTACGGCCTTGCTTTTTACAGTGGCCACAGTTACGGCACAAACAAAAACTGCAACTGACTTCGCTTCGCAAATAACCGAAGCCCAACTACGGGAATACCTAACCGTGCTAACAAGCGATGAACTTGCCGGCCGTGAAACGAGCACCCCCGGCGAAGCCAAAGCGGCTGCCTACATTGCATCTAAGTTTAAAATGGCCGGGCTAAAGCAATTTAGCAAGGCCAAAAAACACCTGCAGTATTACAGGGTTTTCAGAGATTCTATGACTACCGAAATCTTGAAAATAGGCGACAATACCTACACAGGTGGCAGCAGGTTTATTATGCAGACCAATGCTTCTTTTACCCAAAAAGTAAAAGCCAAAGAATTGGTTTTTGTAGGCTATGGCATTAGCGACAGTGCTTACGATGATTATGCAGGTAAAGATGTAAGCGGAAAAATAGTTGTGATTTGTGGTGGCGAACCCATGAATGCAGATAGTACTTGGCTTATTACTGGCACTAAAAAAGCAAGCGACTGGGTTAGCGGCAGCTTGCAACGAAAACAAAAAGAAGCAAAGGCCAGAGGGGCAAAAGCAGTGTTTACGTTTTCGCCAGAAACCCCGGTTATTAACGACCAAACAAGAAGCTTCTACTTTCGGAATGTTTTAAAATATAATCCTGCCGCACCTATTGTAAATCAGGCGTTGTTATCTCATGGTTTTTTGGATTCATTATATGGTAAAGACTTATTTAAAACCATATTGGATGCTACCAAAAAGAGGCAAACATTAAACCAGTTAGCAGTTAAAAATATTGTGGCGGATATGGTTTTAAACTATAAAGAAGCAGTAGAAAAAAGAAAAGCCCGTAACGTAATTGGCTACATAAAAGGTAGTGAAAAACCCGATGAGTATGTTTATATGACGGCACACATGGACCACCTGGGTGTAAGTGCAGATGGTAAAAGCATTTATCGCGGAGCGGATGATGATGGCAGTGGCACAGCCGCTGTAATGGCGATGGCTGCTGCATTTGCAGATGCTGCAAAAGCTGGCTACCGCCCAAAACGCAGTATTATTTTTATGACGGTGAGTGGTGAAGAGAAAGGCCTATGGGGCAGCGAATATGCTACCAGAAAACCAGTAATAAATCTTAGTAAAGTAAGTGCCAATATCAATACAGATATGGTTGGCCGTATAGACCCCAAACGTAAAAATGGTGATTCGCTGAATTATATTTATGCCGTGGGCAGCGATAAATTAAGCAGCGAAATGAAGCCACTGCTGGAGCAGGTAAACAAGCAATATGTAAACTTAGAACTCGACTATAAATTCGACGACCCTAACGACAGAGAACGCATTTATTTCCGCAGCGACCATTACAATTTTGCCAAGAACGGCGTTCCGATTGTATTCTTTTACAACGGTAGCCATCCCGATTACCACAAGGCTACTGATACCATTGAAAAAATTAATTTTGCTTTGATGGCTAAGAGAACCAAACTGGCTTTCTTTTTGGCGTGGGAACTGGCCAATAGGGAAAATAATTTGGTAAGGGATTTGCCGCTGCCAACTGCTACGAGATAAGGTTAGTTGATTGGTTGAATGGTTGATTAGTTGATTGGTTCATTGGTCTTAAAGCATCAGAACTCCTTACCCTGTGAACTGAAAGTGCCAGTTATTCGCAGTTTACAAGCCGGATAGAAGCAGCCTCATTCGGCCTTTGGCCACCTTCTCCTACAGAGAAGGGAAGCGGAACAAGGGTATGTTGTAGAACGGAGCCCCGCAATGCTACGGGATTAAAAAACGTTCTCAAATGTCGCTCCATCAGGGTACGGTTTTCGCTGGGTTCCACCGAAATAATCCACCGATATTCATCGGGGTAGGCGGGGCAGGCAAAAAAAGAAAAACTACGCAATCTAAATTGCAATGGGTTAGGGGTTCTAAACTTTTTTAGGGTTATAAGATTTGTTTATTAAAAATTTACAATCGTTTTTTATCATCCAACATAAAAAAAGAGCATCGTTACAAGTTAACGATGCTCTTTTTTTATGAAAACAACCCAATTCATTTTATCTCTTTGCGATGCGCCTACGCCGAGTTTCTGGCCGCATTAATAATACCAAACATGCTGCGAGTGATTAGCTTTTCGTACATCGCTTTCTTTTCGTCGGTAATTAATGGCTGTTCGTGCAGGTGCTGCATGGCGTATTGCTGTATGGTAAGTAATGGCAATACAATTTTATCCCGAAGGTTAATGGACTTGCGGCCAATGATATCGTTCTGCATTAGTTCTTTACTGTCGCTCAGTTCCAATACCCATTTTTTGGTCAGCTCGTATTCGTCTTGTATCAATCTTCTAAATGCCCCAAATTCGGGGTCTTTATCTATAAACTGGGTAAGCGGAAAAAACGATTTAAGCATACTCATCATGCTGTTGTCTATCAGCGTACGGAAGAAAGGCGCTTGCTGGTACAAGGCACGAACCTCATCGAAACGGCCATTATCGGCAAAGTATTTAAAGGCGGTGCCGAGGCCAAAATACCCGGGTACATTTTGCTTAATCTGGCTCCAACTTCCTACAAAAGGGATGGCCCGTAAATCTTCGAAACGCAAGGCCCCTGCTGCATTACGCTTGGTGGGGCGGCTGGCAATATTGCTGTCGCCATAGTATTTTAACGGGCTCATTCTTTGCAGATACGGCATAAAAAGTTCATTGCCCTTAAACTGCTGGTAGGCATCAAAACTGCGTACAGACAATTCGTCCATAACATTTCTTTCGGCTTCGTTCATGTCTGTTTTATGCTCTGCAAAAAGTTCGTTACTAAGGCCTGCACTCAGCAATTGCTCCACATTATATCTGGCCGAAACAGTGGTTCCAAAATTGGAAGTAATGGTTTGGCCTTGCACGGTAATTTGAATTTCTTTATTCTCAATCGTACTGCCCATAGAAGCATAAAATTGGTGGGTTTTTCCACCGCCCCTTGCAGGCGGGCCACCACGGCCATCGAAAAAGGCCACATCTATTTCGTAATTTTTTGAGATGCTGCTGAGACTTTCTTTGGCTTTGTAAATGCTCCAGTTGGCTTGCAGGTATCCTCCATCTTTTGTACCATCGCTAAAGCCAAGCATAATGCTTTGCTTTTTATCCCTGCTTTGCACATGCTGCATATACACCGGGCTAGTGTACAGCATTTCCATAATGGCTTCAGAAGCATTCAGATCGTCAATGGTTTCAAAAAGCGGTACAATATCTACCGGCATAGGAGCAGTAAAACCACAGAATTGTAACAAGGCGTAAAGTTCCATCACATTCACCGCATCATTGCACTGGCTAATAATGTAACGGTGGCAACCAATTTCGCCATTGGCTTTTTGTATTTGTTTAATGGCATAACAACTTTCAATTGTGTCTTTGGTAATGCCTGTAAAATCTTCGGGGTTTAGCTTGCCGGAAATGCTTCCAAGTGCTTTAATTTTTTCAGAGCCGTCCATTTCATAATACCCTTCGGGTAAAATGGCAGGCTGGCCTTTTGCAATGATGACACTGTTTATTTCGGCTAGCACTTTTGTGTGAATCCGGCTATCCTGCCTAATGTCTAGCGAAGCGAAATGGGTGCCGAAAATTTTTACTTTATTGATAAGGCTATCAAGGTTTCGGAGGTATAATCCGTGGTGCTCGGCCACAATTAATTCCCGAATTTCTTTTAACTGTTGCAGCAGGTAATTTTGGTTCAGATCTAACGAAGTGGCTTGCAGAAAAACATTCTCATACAGCAGTTGTTCCAATGCGGCAATACGCTTATCCACTTCTCTGAAAGTGAGGCGGCGTTTGAGTTTGCGCACATCACGGTAGTAGCAAAGTATGGCAATGGTACGCAGTGCAGCACCCACTTTAAGTGTTGTGGCTGCATCTACAAACGGGTTGCCATCTCTATCGCCGCCTGGCCAGAAACCGAGTTCTACAAAACTGTTATCGCCTTCGTATTTACCATCAAAAATATCGTTAACAATATAGTTGTAAATGCTGCCGATACTTTGGTAAAAAACATTTTCCATGTACCACATCAAGTTCACGGCCTCGTCGTACGGTGTAGGTTTTTGTTTGTTAAAAAATGGTGTAATGCCTAGCTGCTCTATGTATTCGTTAATGGTGTTAAA
>JAYUOV010000314.1:0-24076 GCA_043760535.1 Chitinophagaceae bacterium | reverse complement strand
CGAATTGGCAAGATTCGGTTTATAAGTATCCTCCTCCAATTATTGTAGGTGCTAAAGAGTCAACAACTTCTGAATACTTAAAACTGACTTTAGTACATAAAGGAAATGTGAACTTAATCACAACTAAAATTATAGGTTCTGAAAATCGTACACCACTAATGGGTGCAGTAATTTCTGGACGACTTGAAAGTGTAAAATTACTTATAGGAAACGGAGCTAATCCTAATCTAACAGCAGATTCTTGCTACCCCCCATTAACAGCATCTTTGATTCAAGACCAAATAGAAATAACAAAATTTCTATTATCTAATGGAGCCGATTTTACTGATATGAAATATAAAATCTATGGAGGTGAAAAGCAAAGCATTTTAAACCTTCTCAGAGCAAATGATTTTGCATTAAATTCAAATGAACATAAAATAAAAATGGAAGTTGTAGATTTTTTGAAAACTAAGGGGTTGGATTATTGGAAATGCCCCATTCCAGAGAATATCAAAAGTGCTTATCAAAATGATAAAGAATTTCTTTCAAAATATTAGGTGTCCCCTACTGGCGCAGGTGTGTAAGTACCTAGCGCCGGCCTCCTGGCCGGTGCTGGCTTGTTACTTGATTTACAGTAGCAGGGTGTAACAAATAAAGTAGGGGTTTAAAAACAATAGCCAACAAAAGGGCCGCTCATGTAGCGGCCTTTTTAAGTTTACGAGGCAAATGCCTGTTTTGTTTTATGATACATGATGTAAGCAGAGATAACAGAGACCAGTGCATTTTTTTCGGGTTCCGGCATGTTGTCTATTGCTTTGAACTGTTTTAATAATGCGGTGTCTTTAATGGCTGTTGGGTTAAAGCGTATGCGGGTCAATAATAATCAGGCCTGGAATGTTTTTAAAATCGTCAACGTTCCTGGTCACAATAGTGTAGCCATGTACCAGAGCTGTAGCGGCAATAATGGCATCCCCGAGTTTTATTTTTTTAGATTGTCTTACGGCAATTGTTTGCAGAATAACGGCTTCGTTAATGGGTAGCAAAGTTGCCCTTTGCATAAAAGCCTGCACGGGTGCTATCTGAGCGGGTGTGGCGTTTGGCCAGCCCAAAAGCTCCATACGGGTAACCTCCGATATTACGGGCGGCAGTGCTGCTACAAAAGCCCTTCCGTTGGGTGGTAGCAGGTTATTGAGTACGTTAATCACCACGTTGGTGTCAATTAGAAATCCCTGTCCCATTCGTTTCTGGCTTGTTTTGCATGTTGATGTAAGCTTTCTGCGTTTTCTTGTGAGAGGGTACCAAAGAAATCGGCCATAGTAGCCGGTTGTTTGGGCTGCAGGGTTACCAGTTCATCTTTTGAGTAGATGAATACTTCAATATCTTTTCCCCTGTATTGTTCCGGTAGCGGCAGCACAAGAATATTGTTATTAGTAGGTGCAACAGAAGTTTGTAGCATAATTTATTTTTTAGGAGGCGTAAGCCTGTTTAGTTTTATTGTAGGTGATGGCCATATCAATAAGTGTATACACCTGCTGCTTCCCTTCATCGGTAAGGGCTTCAATATCTTCGAAGCGTTTAAGCAACTTTTTGTCCATTCTCAATTGTTCGGAGCCGCCGATAAAATAATCCACCGTTACGCCGAGTTCATCGGCTATTTTTTTGCCATTTCTATGGATGGTTTTATCTCATTGCGTTCGTAGCGGCCAATAATAGGTGCAGAAGTGCCTGTTTTCTTTGCCAGTTCATCCTGCGACCATTTTTGCTGCTTTCTTAAAGTGATTATTCGTTCTCCAAAAGTCATAAAAAAATACTTTATACACCCTCAAATAAGGGTGTGGTACAAATTTAAGGTACTGATATGTACCATGTGCGATAAAAAAGTTTTATATTGAAAAAACCTATCCATTGCCCCTGATTGGCACCAGGTTGCCGAAAAAAGCACGATTGGCGCTCCGTTAGCTTACGGAGTGCCTAAAATATTGGCAGCATCCGCTGCTTTAACAACGTAAGAGCCGCCCCCCGAGCGGCTTTTACGTTGTTAGAACCTTATTTTCCAATTCGCTTTATCATCCTGTTTAAAAGCCAGGATGGCCTGTATTTTTATGATGTGGTTTTGTTCATCTACCGTGTAGTGATCTGCATAGGGGAATTTTTTAACCACGGCAAACCTTACATTTTCCTAGCGGAACGAGCGGCTGAGCGGCCTTTCTTTAATGGCCGCTATCTCTGCCAGCAGGTGTTTTCTAAACCTGGCACCCAGTCCTTTGCTTACGGTATTGTAATGATGTACCACATGTCTAATTTATTCCAGCGATTCCGGGGCGTATAATACTTTGTAGGTAGTGGCCATTACATCTGGTTTATCATTTTTATGGCTCCTTCCTCCTCAATCAATAACTCCGGGTTACGGTCGTACTTTTTGATACGTGCCATCACCAATTTTTTATGGCCTTCTTGGATGTCGTCGGCAGCCTCTTCGTGTAGCAGCAGTTCGGCCAATTGACGTTTTTGGTTATTGGGCAATTGCCTTGCCAAATCAAAGAGTTGGTTAAAATCCAGCGGTAAAAAAATATGAGGTGTTACTGTAGGCATACGATTATATTTAGGGTTAAATAAAAATAATTACAAGGCCAAGCTATGTTGAATTTTAGTTTTGAAAAGAAAAGCATCCAGCAGGGCAAACACATGCGATTTGGCTTCGGCCGAAAGCCGTTCAATGTCTTGCATCCGTTTTACGGTGAGTTTATCCAGTTGCACCAAGGCTACTCCACCTACCAGGTGGTCGAGGCTCACATCAAACCCATCGGCAATTATTTTTAGCCACTCCTACCGAGGGTATTACCTCGTTGTGCTCATAGCCGCCAATAATCTCCCTTGATACGGCAGCCACTTTTGCGAGGTCGGCCTGGCTCATGTTTTTTAGTTTTCGAAGGGCTGTTATTTTATCCCCTATGTTTATAAAATCAGAACTCCTTACCCTTCGTAGTTTTCATTGCGTAGTTTTCTTTTTTTTGAACCCAGCGAAAGCCTTGCCCTGATGGAGCGACATTGGCGAACGTTGTAAATCCCGTAGCATTACGGGACTCCGTTCAACTGTATGCTACTATCGGGCTTTTAGACTGCGAATAATTGGCGGTTTCAGTTCAGAGGGTAAGGAGTTCTGAAAATGCACAATTATTAATGATTGCAATGGAATATCCACAAATTTAGAGAACCATTGAAGGTAAAAAAGAATATAGTTCTCCTTGTTGAAACAAATCTTCCTTTAGGTGCCAGAATGTGCAGAAGTAGGCGCCCCGGCATCCGTCGAGGTGCCTACCCGTTACTTTTATTATGAAATTGAACCTGATATGCTACTGTAAGGCACCCCCGTTTAGCCCAAGGTTGTACTTGAGAAAAACGAACCAAAATCTGCATGATTTTCTGGTTCTATCGTCCATTTGCCCGTACGCTTAACCCTGTCCTCATAATTTTTCTAATGCCTTTTTTATGCCATAATTAATCATCCATGCTTTTGTAATTTTTTTATTGGTATCCATTTCAAAAGCTATCTGGCGGTCGCTGCCATCTGCATAAAAAAACGTAGTGTCCGATTCTGGTTTCAGTTCAATCTTTTGTCCGTTAGGGCTAACCCTGAAAAGTTTGTTACCACTACGTTCAATACTTATTTCATTGGTTGCTTTATATTTTCCTACAAACCGTTGCATGCTTACAGAATCCATATTTATTGCTTTGTGCAGATAGGCTGTAACTACCGGTTTGCCATTTATTATATGTTGCAGCGCTGTGGCTATTGTGGGCGATGGAGATGAATTGTTTGACAGCACAATAAAGGTTTGGTCTTTATCCACATTTCTTGCCAGATAGGTTGTATAACCCGGCCAACCACCAGAATGCGAAACCATGTATCCCAACTCCGACTTTTCTATAAACACGCCAAAACCGTAATGGGATTTTGTTGCTGTATCCACAATGGCCTGCTCTTTCAGCATTTCATTTTGTGTGGCCTCGCTTAGTAGCGAATGATTTTTTAAAGCCCTGTCCCATTTTAATAAATCTGCAGTGGTTGAATTAACTGTTCCATCACCTTGTATGCCGTCTAAATACATTACAAACTTTAATTCGGGTACACTATCGGGCAATACATGTTTTTTTAAACTATCGTTATACACAAAACCAAAAGCATAGTTGGCAATGGTATCTTTTACAGAGCGGCGGGTATTATAGATTCTGGTATGGTTCATTTGCAATGGCTGAAAAACATTAGCTGCCAAAAATGCACTGAAAGATTGCCCCGAAACTTTTTCTACAATAGACGCAAGTAAGGCATAAGCAGTATTGCTGTATTGCCATTGGGTACCTGGAGCAAATAAAACCGCAAGCTTTTCTTTTGTAAGAAACGCAATCATATCAAGGTTAAAAGCAACTTTATTATAGTCCCATTTTTCATTCATAGCACTTTCATAATCTGGCAACCCAGATGTATGGTTAAGCATTTGGTAAATACTAACGCCGCTGTATGGAAGCTCTGGAAAATACTGCCGCAAAGAATCGGTAAGTTGTAATTTACCCTTATCCTTTAATAATAAAATAGCTGTAGCAGTAAATTGTTTGCTTACCGATGCCAGTTCAAATACAGAGGAGTCGTTTAGCATACGTTTGGCATCAAAATTGGCAAAGCCATACGATTTTTGAAAAACTATTTTTCCATTTTCTGCCACCAGCACATTGCCGTTAAATCGGTAATAGTTTTGCTGTGCAGTTAGGTATTCATCTAACTGGGCGGCTGTTTTATTGGTAGCTTTTTTTGTATTACAGGCCAATAGCATTGTAGCAGCCAATGTTAAGAAGGTTATTTTTTTCATGCTTGTAGTTTTAGTGCATTCAAGTATTTCGATAGTCGTTTTCGCTTTAAAGTTAATGAGATTGGTTTTATTCAGAAATCCAAAGTGCAGGTTATACGGATCATCGGTTTCTTTTCTTAAATAATCCATCGCAACCATAGAACGTGGTGCTATAGGCAAGTTATACACTTCAAATTTGTGTAAATATGGTGTATTACTTACATGCAGTGTTTCATTAATTTTCTGTTTGATAAAATGTATCGTAAATCTAGGGGGTGTTAACCCAAACAAAACACCCATATTCATGTATCGTTTAAAGTGGTATAACACAATTCGTTACATTTATTATCCCAAAGAAAATGGTATTATGCTGATTCGCCTTTTTACATGTTGTTTTTTGATGCTTTTATGCTGCTGCGGCATAGCACAAAAAGCCATTGTGGATTCGGCAATAACCAATATTGATTCTTCTGGTTTACAAGCAGTATTCCGC
Organism: Chitinophagaceae bacterium; assembly: GCA_043760535.1. Classification (GTDB taxonomy): domain Bacteria; phylum Bacteroidota; class Bacteroidia; order Chitinophagales; family Chitinophagaceae; genus JAZKFT01. The sequence continues at coordinate 18,757 of JAYUOV010000314.1, read as the reverse complement.
ACCGTAAGAAACATTATCATCACCGGAAACAACCGAACCAAAGTGTATATTGTAGAAAGAGAATTTGCTTTTGAAAAAGACACCACTTACCTCATTAAAGATTTGCAATACAGAATAACCCTTACACGGGAACAACTGATTAACACTACATTATTTGTGGATGTGGTTATAAATACCACCGATGTAGGTAGCGAAATGGTGGATATTTTGGTACATGTAAAAGAGCGGATTTACCTGTTTCCGGTACCCTATTTTAGGGTGATAGATAGAAACTGGAACGAGTGGATAAACACTTATGGAGCCAGTTTATCAAGGGTAAATTATGGCCTTAAAGTATCGCATAACAACCTTACCGGCAGTAACGATAAACTCAATATCTGGCTTATAAACGGCTATACGCAACAAGTATCTTTTAACTACACACAACCTTACCTCGATCAGAAATTGCAGCACGGCATGTTCTTTGGCTTTCAGTATGCCCGTAGCAGAGAAGTTAATTTTGCGACCAATTTCGATACCCTACAATTTTTAAAGTTGCCCAACTTTGCTCGTACTTTTATTAATGGCAATATTGGCTACACTTACCGCAAAGGAAGCAGGGAAAGGCATGGTGTGCGCCTTAGTTTTAACAGCGATAAAATAGATTCTGCTATTGGTAAACTGAACCAAGATTTTTTTGGTAACAATAGCCTCAAAGAAAATTTTGCCGATCTCTCTTATACATTTCAGTACTTTAATGTGGATTATATACGGTACCCACTCAGTGGCTGGTATGTAGATGTTTTTGCGTTTAAAAGATTTAGTAAAACCCTTGGCACATGGGGTTTTGGTGGTAAATATTTGCACAGCTGGGCACTGCCTTTGCCTAGTAGTTATTTTATGTTACAGGCAATAGCAAGCGTAAAATTTCCTTTTAATCAGCCTTATTACAACAGCCACCTGCTTGGCTTTGGCGACCTCAGTATGCGGGGCATGGAATATTTGGTAGTAGATGGTGTAGCAGGCGGCGTATTAAAAGGAACTATAAGAAAAAAGATGTTTGCCTTTACTTTCAAAAATTTTATAAAAAGCAAAAGCCACGACCGCATTCCTTTTACATTTTATGCAAAAGCCTTTGGCGACCTTGGTTATGTATACACCCAAAATAAAACCAATAATAGCCGGCTTAGTAACAAACTGCTTCGTAGCGGTGGTTTTGGGATAGACATTGTAACCATTTATGATTTAGTACTTAAAATGGAGTTTAGTTTTAACCAGCTCGGCAGCAGGGGTATTTACTACCACACCGGTTCCGACTTTTAAAATCAAAGTTTCCTTTTAAGGTATAACAATTCAAAAACGTTAGTATTATTTATTAAAATAACGCCCTTGTTCAATATCACTAAAACCTTGTTCCTTGTAAGCTAAACTTTGTTTCCTCAACCTTATCTAATGAACTTTGCGCCTTGAACCTTGTATAAAAAAATTTGAACCTTAACATCCCATGAAAGTAGCCATCTATAGCCGCGGCCTCGATGAAGAAATAGAACAGCACTTAAAAGCATTAATGCAGGAATTAAAATTGCAAAAAGCAGAGTGCTTTATATACGCCCCACTCGTTACCAAAACTTTCGAACGCAATACCAAATCGTTTCAATACAGCACTTTTACTAACACAAGTGGCCTAGACGATGGGATTGATTGCCTCATAAGCCTTGGCGGAGATGGCACTATGCTAGATGCTGTAACCCTAGTAAGGGATAAAGAAATTCCGCTGCTTGGTATCAATTTTGGAAGGCTTGGTTTTTTAGCCAGTATTGGCAAAAACGAAATGCACCATGCTGTGGAATCACTAACTAGCCGCACCTATCACATTGATCAGCGCACATTGATTCATGTAGATTCTAACTTACCACTTTTTGGCGGTGCGCCATTTGGCCTCAACGAATTTGTGATTCATAAAAAAGATACTTCGCCCATGATAAAAGTACACACGTACATGAACGGCGAATTTTTAAACACTTATTGGGCCGATGGCCTCATTGTAAGCACTCCAACAGGCAGCACCGGCTACAACCTTAGTTGCAATGGCCCCATTGTTTTCCCCGAATGTGGCAGTTTTATAATTACACCAGTGGCACCGCACAACCTAAATGTACGCTCTCTAGTAGTGCCCGATCACAACATTATTTCTTTCGAAATAGAAGGCCGCACCGATCAGTTTTTATGCAGCCTAGATAGCCGACGTGAAATAGTAGAAAAAGACATACAGCTTGCTGTACGCAAAGAATCCTTCACCATTGGCCTTGTAAGGCTTAACGAAAATACCTTTCTGGAAACGCTAAGAAATAAGCTGGCATGGGGTTTGGATAAAAGAAATTAATATTTTAGAATATAGCCTTTCGAATTGAATGGCCTCTTTAATAATTTCTTAATGCTAGTAATGCCATATTTGGCTACTGTAAATAATATAATATACATTTATCATTATTTATAATCCCTCAGCATTCTTTACCGCTGTTTCTATGCTTCGCAGTTTGGCTTCGCAATATTGAATTAGCTCGTTGGCCTGTTTTACTTTTTCGGCTAGGGTATCCAGTTGTATAGAATCGTCTTCTATTTGCTCCACTATTTTCTCAAGAGATGCAAAGGCTTCGGTGTATGAAAGGTTAGTTGTCATTTGGTTTATTATCATATTTGTTACACCCCTTCAGGGCTTTATTGCAATAGTTGCTGATAACCCCGGGCTTCACCCGGGGTTATTGTTGTTTTGCCCTTTCAGGGCAATGTCCAAGGGTTGATTCATATTTTAATCTTTTCAACCGGAAATCTTCGGCTTTACATTTTCATTTAAAATTCTCCATTATTATCTATCCTTTTTTGTTACTGTGCTGTAAATATTTCCATCTATAAATTGTGTTTTTACTTCATAGCCTTCGGCAATGGAAGTTGCGTTGGTAACAATAGTGTTGTTAACGCTTACCATAGCAAAACCTTTACGCAAAATAGCTTCGGGGCTGCTGGCACGTACCAGCCTTTTCATCGCATCTAGGCGGTGGGCAGCACGTTCTAAAAGCTGGCTACTTTTATTTTGCAGCCATTCTTTTATTTCTATAATACGGTTCTCAAACTGGAAATTATTTTCGATAATAACGGCGGCTACCTTGGTTGGGGTTTTATGTTCCCGGGCCATTAGGTCGGCAATGCTGGTGTTGCGGTCGTGGCCAATGCCGGTAAAAATGGGGATGGGAAATTCTGCAATCTTTTTTGCCAGTTCGAAATCTTCAAACGGTTTAAAATCAGTTTGCGATCCGCCGCCACGAACAATGGCTATCAGATCAAAACTTTCGTTTTGCTGCTCTATTAGTTCCAACTGGCTTATTATCATTTCGTGTGCATTATCGCCTTGTATTTGCGTAAGAAATTGGGTGATGTAAAATGAGTATCCATGCTTATTGGTTTCCAGCTCCTGTAAAAAATCCCTTTGCCCATCGGAGTTTGGTGCGGTTATCAAAGCTATTTTTTGCACCACCATGGGTATGGGTAAATGATTGTTGTAAGTATGATATACTCCATCTACCAGCTTTATAGAATGGGGGTTCTCCATCAGCAATCGTTCTAAAGTTTGCTGACGTTGTAGTTCTATCGTTCCCAAAGTATAGGCAACGTCTATTTGCAGCACATCCAGGTTAAGGCCGTATTGCGGGTGAAAGCGAACCCTTACAAGGCAGGTAATGGTAATGCCATCGGCAAATGTTTGGCGGGTATGTTTCTCAAAATTTTCTATTTGGCCATAACTGTTGGCCCAAAAAACAGCCCGCATTTCCGCAACGGTGTTTCGGCCTTGCCGCTCTATTAGTTTCAGGTAGCAGCGGCGGTTGGTAATGTATTTTTTTACATCGCTGGCTTCGGCTTCTATCCAAAAGGTTTCGCCGGCAAAGCGTTCTTCGAATGTGAGCTGTATTTCGGCGGCGAGTTCAGATAGTTTAATGGCTTGCATACATAAGTTTATGGGAACACGGATTTAAAAACATCGTCCTTTCGATGCTGGTTATTACCAGTTGTGGTAATCCACTACCAGGAGTTAGCAGAGTATGCTATAACACATCTAATCACTTCAAAGTCAGGGGATTGTCATGGCGGGGGCAAGAACCCTGAATGCCAATGACCACACATTTAGGGGCTAGCATTTTTTTATCAATACAAAAAGCCCATTTTTCCATCCTGATAATCCCTCATAGCTTCTAGTATTTCTGTTTGGTTATTCATTACAAACGGCCCAGGGCTTACCTGCGGAAAATCGGAAACAGGAATGGCCTGATTTACTGTATGTGGCCCTAGCTTTACTGGCTGTGGGGTTATGGTGTTTTGGATAGAGCGGTAGGATAACATGAAAGTCGATTTTTTTATAATTGATTATTTGTCAACTAAGCATCTCTGCAAACAAATCATTTTCCTTTTACATGAAAATAATCTTTGGCCACGGCATCTAAGGCTTCGTAAAAATTGGTACCATATTTGCGTATTAATGGCTCTTTTAAAAACTGATATACTGGCACTTTTAATTTGTTGCCCAGCTTGCAGGCGGGCTTGCAAAGGGTTTCTCTCGGCTCGTAGTTTACATAGTCGATTTTGCCGTCGCTACTCTGCTCTATCCGCACGGGGAACAGGTGGCAACTGATGGGTTTTTTCCACTGTACTTTGCCATCGTTATAAGCTTGTTCTATGCCGCATTTTACAATACCGTACATATCTGTAATGCCATACACACACACGCCACCGTTAATGGCGGGTGTGGTCCAGCCAAATTCGTCATCATATACATATTTACCTTGCCGTTCTATTTCTGCTATACTTTGGGCATTGAGGTAAGGTTTTACAGCATCATACACTTCATCTATATTCTTGCGTTCTTCATTTTCCAGCGGTGCGCCGGCATCGCCATCTACACAGCAGCCGCCTTTGCATTTTACCAAATCACATACAAAATTTTCTTCCACCAGTTGGTCTGTTACCAATACGTTGTCTATCGCTATCATATCTTGTTATTTCCACTTAAAGGTATTGATGAGGTGTTGTAAATCCTGCTGCAAAAAATTACTTACTGGGGCTAATGAATCTTCGTTGGGTGTGGTATCGAAATACAAGGCGCCACGGAGAAAATGTTTGATGCTGTCGGTAAGAAAAAATTGCTTGCCTGTGGCAGCATTTCCACCTACGCTAAAAAATACACCATGCAGCCCATTTGGCGTTTGCATTAGCGAATCATTTATGGATGTGGCCTTGGTGGTATGCTTATAAGTCATCTTAAAAGCATCGTTTACCATTTTGCCAAAATCGTTGCTGGCAAGGTCTTTATAACTAATATAGATGCGGCTGCTAAATTGCGGAAAATCAATATTAATCCACCACGGGTTCTCTGGTTTAGCGTCGAAAAAAGTGGTATCCTGCACCACTTTGGCATACACCGGTATTTCGAAACTATACGGAAAGCCCGGCTGATTGAAAACCTGATACTGATGTTGGGGCAGGGGAATATTAAAATAGCCACGGGGCTTAGGTACGAAGGTGCTGTTGCAGGAAAGAAAGATTGTATATGATAGACAAAAGATGATAAACAGAAAGCCGAAGCTACTTTGAATGCTTTTATTCAATTTTTTTTATTTATAGTATTCACCCTTTTGAAAAATATCAAATATCAGAAATCAAACATCCGAATTTGGTTTAATCGTTACCTTCACCTTATTGATCCGGTTTTTATCTACTTCTAAAACGGTAAAGTCAAAATCGCCGCAGGCTATTACCTGATTGGGCACGGGTATTTCGCCAGCCACCTCCAATATAAGCCCAGCCAGCGAATCACTTTCGCCTTTCATACTGTCGAAGGTGTCGGTTTGTAGGTTCATCATTTTACACACATCGTTCAGCATGGTTTTACCTTCAAAAATATAATTGAGGTCGTCCAGTTTTTTGCTGCCGGTTTCTTCTTCGTCAAATTCGTCTTTTATTTCGCCTATCACTTCTTCCATAATATCCTCCAGTGTAATTATGCCACTTGTGCCGCCAAACTCATCTACCACTATGGCAAAGTGTATATGCTTTTGCTGAAACTCCTTTAGCAAGTCTTCTATCATTTTTTGTTCATGCACAAAAAAAGGTGGCCTCACGGCATCGTGCCAGTCAAAACCATCGGCTTCATCCAAGTAAGGCAGCAGGTCTTTGGTGTGCATAATGCCTTTTATTTCGTCTAGTGATTCATGGTACACCGGCAGGCGGCTGTAGTGTAGCTCTTCCACCTTTTTTTTAAGGTCGCTAAAGCCCATAGTATAATCTATACCGCTTACATCCAGCCGGGTTTTCATTACCTGTTTTACGGTAATGTTGCCAAATTTAATAATGCCTTTCAGAATATTTTTTTCTTCCTCCGTTGCCTCTTCCGATGTGGTAAGGTCTATTGCGTGGTTCAGCTCTTCTAGGCTTGCTGCACTTGTTTTTTGGCCTAATCGTTTTTCTATCCCATCGCTAAAACCTACCAATCCTTTGCCTATTCTGTTAAATAGCAGGTACACACCTTCTATAACCCAACCCACATCTTTAGCAAAACGGATATTGTTTTGCGTGGCAAAAACCTTGGGCAAAATTTCGGCCACCAATAATATAATAGTGGTAAGCAGCAGCACTTTAATGCCAAAACCAATCCAAAAATTATCTTGCAGTGGCAGGTAAGCATCTATAATAAAATTGGCAAGTACAATAATGCCAATATTGGCAAGGCTGTTGGCTATAAGCATAGAAGCCAGCAAAGCCTTGGGATTTTCTAACAGGTTTACAATACGCTTATAAGCAGGTTGTGGCCGGGTTTTAATAAAATTAATATCCTTAAAAGTGAGGGAGAAAAAAGCCACTTCGGCACCGGCCACACAAAAAGAAAGGCACAATAAAAGCAACATTAAAATAACAAGTACCGTAGTTACCTCGGCACTCATTATAAGCATTGGCGTAAGCGATTTAAAGAACAGAATATTTATCGAATAATAATCCAACTTAGCTGTGATTTTATGAATAAAATTGTTTTCAATAATAAAAATAGATTTTTTGGAAATAGAAAGCTTGAAATGTTTGTTGGTTTATCTATTATCAGCAATCATACAGCCCTTTAAGTACCTTTTAGAAACTGGTATTATAAGCATATAGTTAAAAAAAGACTTAGTTATATTTCTTAAACAGCCTCTCTAGTATTTATTATATTGATTGGGTTACTATCCTACTTCACCATCCGCTTTACCGCTTATGGCAGGCAGCCATTCCGTAAGGCAGCCACTACAAAAAAAGCAACTTTTAAGGTCGCAATCGTTTTTATGCTTCTTCATACAGAATTGTGCTTTAGCTATAATGTAATAACCCTACCCGTTAAAAAAAAATACTAAGCCCCTCAAAGGGTTAACTAATTCAAAAGCAACCGAAATAAGTAATTAAAGGCAATATTTATTTATTACATTTTTATTTATGTATAAAATTTGTACCGAAATCTTAATTTTTTTGGATTAAACGCCTATTTTTATAACATAAATAATAAAAAAGGGTTAATAAAATAAAAATAAAATCGAGAAAACCATTAAATGAAAGGAATTTTAGTTTTTTTAAAATATTTTTCTACACATTTCTGAATTGCTCATCTTTTTACAATTGTTTACTTTTTTATTTATACTTTTTTCAAAAGAGTTAGCAATTTATCTATAGCATAATACCAACGATTCGATTGTTTGCCATATTAAAAACCCCACCTGGAACTGCAGTCCGTTGGCTAGGGAGGTATTAATATGTCTTAACAAATTAAAACGAATAGCATGTACCGTAAATATTTGTGTTTTAGGGCGGCAGGTGTCTGCATATTCTGCGTTTTTCTTCAAGTGCATTTAGCAGCACAGTTTTCTTTAATTGGTCAGTTGCGTACCAGAACAGAAGTAAGAAATGGTTTAGGCAACCTTGTACAGAAGGGTTCTGCTTCGGCAGCATTTACATCTCAGCGTACCCGGCTCAATTTTGGGTACAAATGGGATCGGCTCAATTTCGGTTTGGCCGTGCAGGACATTCGGGTTTGGGGGCAGGATGCCTCCACCATTTCTAACGCAGATGGTAGTAAATTAATGCTACACGAAGCCTGGGCAGACCTTACAATAGCCAATAAGGCTGATACCACCATTAAGTTTAAAATGCTAGATCTGCTCTCTTTAAAAATTGGCAGGCAAGAACTTAATTATGATGATGTGAGATTACTTGGCAACCTTGACTGGTTACAACAAGCCCGCCGCCACGATATGACTTTGCTTAAAGCCGTACACCACGGCTGGCAGGCAGATGTTGGCTATGCTTTTAATCAAAATACAGATGCTTTTGGCATTACCAATACTTCTTATATTCCATCTAATCTGCCACTTTATGTAAAAAATTCTGTAGGCAATTTTGTTGTAACACCTGCTGGTATTTTACCATTGGCTCCGGCTGGCAATGCTGGCAATAATAGCACTAAAACAGGTACGCCGGTTTGGGTAAATCCTCCCGGCACCAATGGCGTATCGCAAAATTACAAATCGTTCTGGAGTGTTTACCTGAGCAAGAAATTCAACCAAACCAAATTTTCTGCATTGTTTTTTAACGATCATTTTGGTAAATACAAAATAGATTCGGTAGGCAGCGCAGCCGCTGGCTATATATATGGCAAAAGGTTTGTTAGTGCAGGTGCATCAGATGCTTTTGATTATAAAGGTAGCTCTAGCCGATACACGTATGGCTTAATGGTAAACCATACTATTGGCAAAGCGTTGGGCTTTGGCACAATAGCCTTGCAAGGAGCCTATTATGCACAAACCGGTAAAGACAGAGATGGCGTATCGATGGATGCTTTCCATTACGCAGTTTCTGCTAGTTATCAAAAAGGGAAGTTGAGTTTTACACCCGGTTACGAGGTACTTTCTGGTAACGATGCTGTAAATCCTTCAGAAAAAAACAATCGTTTTGATCCGCTGTATGGCACACCACATAAGCACTGGGGCTATATGGATTATTTCTATGTAGGCACGGGCTCACCGGCAGCAGGTTTGGTTAATCCATACTTTAAGGTAAAATATACAGGCAATACGCTTGCCATAGGTTTAGATGTACACAGTTTTTCATTAGCAAAAAACATGAAGAAAGCCGATGGCACTTTGGTTGGAAAAAAACTGGGAACTGAATTTGATTTCTTGTTAAACTATAACATGAATAAATTTACAAATGTAGAATTGGGCTACTCTGTTATGGCCGCTACCAACAATATGGCATTTGCAAAAGGCCAAGTTATTACAGACATAGCTGCAAATACCTACCGTAAAACCGGCACCTTTTTATATGCCATGCTAAAGTTTACTCCAGATTTCTTATACAACAAACCGGCAGCAATCAAACATTAATTTTTTATCGTTTATCTATTAAAAAAAAATATCTATGACCAATACAAACAATCAGCCGCTAGCCAAACTGAATATCTTTTCTTTAAAAGGGGTACAAATGAAAACCTTCCACATTACGTGGCTTACATTTTTCTTTTGCTTTTTTGCCTGGTTCGGCATGGCTCCGCTAATGAAGCTGGCTAAAGAACAATTGCACCTTACCAAAGATCAGATAGGCAATATCCAGATTGCATCCGTTTCTGCCACCATCGTAGCAAGGTTGCTCATTGGCAGGCTGGTAGATAAATACGGCCCGAGGCTGGTGTACACTGGTTTGTTAATTATTTGTGCCATCCCGGTTATTCTTATAGGCACCAGCCAATCTTACACTTCATTCCTGTTGTTTCGCCTTGCTATTGGCGTTATTGGAGCTTCGTTTGTAATCACGCAATTTCATACCTCTATTATGTTTGCACCAAACATTAAAGGCACGGCCAATGCCACAGCAGGGGGCTTTGGTAATGCGGGTGGCGGTGCCGCTAATTTCTTTATGCCCATGATTGCTTCGGGTATTACAGGTTTGGGCTTTTGTACTAAAGAAGACAGTTGGAGATATGCCATGGTGTTTCCGGGTGTAATGCTGCTGGTGTGTGCTTTTTTGTATTACCGATATACAAAAGATACAGCAGCTGGTAATTATAAAGAAATTGGCTACACAACAGATAACAAAAAAAATACTTTCATGGTAGCATTAAAAGACTACCGAACCTGGATACTTACCATTGCGTATGCAGCCTGCTTTGGTGTAGAAATAACGGTAGATAATTTTGCCCCAATTTTCTTTATGGATTCTTTCGGGGCTACACTGGCAGTGGCAGGTATGGCAGCCGGCATCTTTGGATGGATTAATATTTTTGCACGGCCTATGGGTGGTATTTTAGCTGATAGAATTGGAAAGAAATGGGGATTTAATGGCAAAACGCTTTTGCTTTCAGTATTGCTTTTAATTGAAGGTATCGGCCTTGTATGGTATGCCAAATCTGGCAACCTGCCGATGGCTATTTTCATAATGTTTATTTTCGGTCTCAGCCTAAAGATGGCTAATGGTGCCACCTATAGTTTAGTTCCTTTTATTAGCCCAATAGCCGTAGGCAGTGTAGCTGGTATAATAGGGGCAGGTGGTAATATCGGGGCCATGCTTATAGCATTTATGTTTAAAGCCAAGGCTGTTCATGCTACCAAAGAGGTAATAGAAAATGGGGTGGTAAAAACGAAAGACCTGATTGATTATACCGCTGCTTTCAGCCTGCTTGGGTACATCGTTTTAGGTATCGGAGTAGTTGTTACTATTTTTAGAACCATTACTGCAAAAAAACAAATAAAGGCAACCGATTTGCAATTAGCAAGTTGACCAGTTGAGTAGTTTTTTTCTTGCCCCAGATTTATTACGTGGTGAATACCAGCTAAAGCAATTCCCTGATGAATAGACATTGGCGAAAATTTTTATACCGTATCATTAAGGGTCTCCGTTAATCAGTATACCATTTTTCCGCTTTACTTGTCTAACGCAATGGCATCTTACTCCCTTGTGCATTAGGTAAAGGCACCAAAGGCAGATGAGGCTGAAAAAAGCGGCTTAAAGAATGATAATAACATACTATTGAGTTTTTATTGGAGCAGCAAAAAATTCAGCCACAAAAACCTACAACCGAACTAAAAATTTATGTCCACCACCACTAACAATACAACCTCGCTTACTACCACCTGCTGCTACTGCGGCGTTGGCTGTGGCATGGTGGTAAATAAAGATAATAAAGGTAATATTTCCCTCGAAGGGGATAAAGACCATCCTGTAAATAAAGGCATGTTATGCAGTAAAGGTTTAAACCTGCACTACACCGTAAATGACAAAACGGACAGGCTGCAGTTTCCAAAGATGCGGTACAATAAAAACATGCCTTTACAGCGTGTTACTTGGGACAATGCCCTAGATAGAACCGCAGCGGTTTTTAAAACTTTTATCGAAAAATATGGACCCGATTCTGTGGCATTCTACGTTTCGGGGCAATGCCTTACTGAGGAGTATTACGTAATCAATAAACTCATCAAAGGTTTTATTGGCAGCAATAATATAGATACCAATAGCAGGCTGTGTATGAGCAGTGCGGTGGTGGGTTATAAAATGAGCTTGGGCGAAGATAGTGTTCCGGTTTGTTACGAAGACATAGAAATAGCCGATTGCTTTCTGGTGGCAGGCGCTAATCCTGCCTGGTGTCACCCCATAATTTGGCGAAGGGTAGAAGCACATAAGGCTGCAAATCCGAATGTAAAAATCATAGTGGTAGACCCACGAAAAACAGACACTTGTTCTATTGCCGATTTACACTTGCAAATAAAGCCCGGCACAGATATTACCCTTAACCACGCTATCGGAAGATTACTGATAGAGAATGGAGATATAAACTTTGACTTTATTAAAAACCACGCCGAAGGCTTTGAGAAATATAGCGAAATCGTACTTAAAAGAACCTTAAAAGAGTCGGCAGAAATATGTGGTATAGATGCTATGGATATACAACTGGCAGCTAAATTTATTGGCGCTGCAAAAGGCTTTTTAAGCTTATGGACGATGGGTCTTAACCAAAGTGCCATGGGGGTAAATAAAAATCTGAGCCTTATAAATCTTAACCTCATAACAGGCCATATTGGCAAGCCCGGTTCGGGCCCATTTTCTTTAACAGGCCAGCCCAATGCTATGGGCGGACGTGAAGTAGGTGGCCTTAGCAATATGCTGCCTGCCCACAGAAACCTTGCCGACCCTTTACACCGGCAAGAGGTGCAGGATTTTTGGGGAGGTACAAAAATTTCTGCTAAGCCAGGCCTTACAGCCACCGAAATGTTTGATGCTTTAAACGAAGGCACATTAAAAGCAATTTGGATTATTTGCACCAACCCTTTAGTGAGTTTGCCTAACGTAAGGGTGGCAGAAGCAGGTTTAAAAAAAGCAAAATTTGTAGTGGTTCAAGATGTGAGTAACAAACCCGAAACACTTAAATACGCCGATGTTATTTTACCAGCGGCATCGTGGACAGAGAAAGAAGGTACCATGACCAACAGCGAACGCCGTATCAGCTATCTAAATAAGATTGTAGATGCCCCTGGCGAAGCTTTACCAGACACCGAAATCATTTGCCGTTTTGCACAAAAGATGGGTTTTGATGGTTTTGATTTTCCTGATTACAACACCATTTACAAAGAGCATGTAAAACTTACCGAAGGCACTAACATAGATATTAGCGGCTTGGATTACAATACAATAAAGAAGCAAAAAACCGTACAATGGCCTTACCCAAAAAATGAAATAAACGGTGGTGTAAAGCGGCTTTTTACAGATAAGATTTTTTATACTGCATCAAAAAAAGCCATAATACACGCTGTGCCAGATACCATTACAAGCGAACGCACCAACCACGATTATCCGCTAATATTAACTACTGGCCGGATACGTGACCAATGGCACACTATGAGCAAAACGGGCAAGGTTAATAAGCTTACCCAGCACATAGCCCAGGCCTTTTTAGAAATTCACCCAACCAATGCAAAGCTCTTAGAGATAACCGAAAATGATGTGGTTGTAGTATCATCTGCCAGAGGCGAAGTACGAGTAAAGGCAAGGGTTACTACAGGCATAAAAGAGGGCGTTGTATTCCTGCCCATGCACTGGGGAAAAATTTTAGGAAACGATTTAAACCGTGCCAATAATATTACCAGTGTGCTGGTAGATCCAATTTCAAAAGAACCTGATTTTAAGTTCTGTGCAGTAAAAGTAGAAAAGTATATTAAGCCAACACAACGCATTGTAGTAATAGGTGCAGGTGCGGGTGCTTATGGTTTTGTAAAAAGCCACAGAGCAATCAATCAGAAAGACGAAATTATTATTTTCAGCAAAGAGAACTTTCCTTTTTACAACCGCGTAATGCTGCCTGATTATATAAGCGGCACACAAAAATGGGAGCAGCTGGTAAAGATGAATGATGAGGAAGAACCCAGCTACAACATTATATTACACCGGGGCGTAAGTGTAGAAACGATAGATAGAGAAAATAAATATGTGGTTGACAGCCTTGGCAATACCACCCATTACGATGTGCTGATAATGGCTACCGGAAGCCGTGCCGCCGTACCAAAAAATGTACCCGCCATGCCAGGCATTTTTACCATGCGAAGCCGTACCGATGCAGATAACTTTAAAAGTCATATTTCTGGCGATGCACATGTGATAATTGTAGGCGGAGGCCTGCTGGGTCTCGAAATGGCTGCAAGCCTTTGTGAAATGGGCGTTCGCATCACTATCATTCAGCGCATCTCCCGATTTCTGGATCGGCAGCTAGACCCGCTAGGGAGCCAGTTACTGCATTAAGAAATGATACGGCAGGGTTGCGAAATTTACTACGACGATGAAGTACAGCTTTTTTACGGCCAGCAAAAACTAACCGGCATTCGGTTAAAGAGTGGTGTACAAATAGATTGCGATGCATTGATAGTAGCCATCGGCACGGTACCAAATACTGAACTGGCAAAAGAAATAGGCCTAGTAACGCAGCGTGGTGTTATTGTAAATGAACGCCTGCAAACAAGCGACCCAAACATTTTTGCGATAGGCGAAATAGCCGAATTTAAAGGGATGCTTTATGGCATTACGGCAGCCGCCGAACAACAGGCAGATGTAGTGGCCAAATATTTACAGGGCGACATTGCATCTTTCTATAGTGGCAGTGTGTTCATGAATATTATTAAAATCCACGGGTTCGATTTATGCAGTATCGGCATTCCTGAATGCCCCAATTACAATGCGTATGAAGAGATAGTATTTATAGACAGAGCGAAGAGTTATTATAAAAAATGCATCGTACATCAAGACAGGTTGGTGGGTGCTATATTAATTGGTGATAAAAATGAGTTTCAGGAATTTAGAGAATTAATTGCCAATAAAACAGAGTTAAGCGATAAGCGATTACAACTACTTAGAAGTGGCCAAAAAGCAGATCCGGTATTGGGGAAAATAGTATGTAGCTGTAATAATGTAGGCAGTGGTAATCTCCAAAATAAAATTGCAGAAGGCTGTACAGACTTGAATCAGTTATGTAAAACTACGGGTGCCGGTACTGGCTGTGGAAGCTGTAAACCTGAGGTGAATAGAATTCTGGATGAAATGCTGGCTAGGAAAAAGGCCGTGTTGGCATAGAAAAAAAGTTCAAGATAAAAGGCACAAGGTTTAAGACAACAGTAATAACTTTTAATGCTTGACGCTTGAATATTGACGCTTGAGCCTTATAGATTTACTTTAAAAAAATAGAAATTATGAAAATTGCTCCTTCGCCATTTATTGCGTTAGCTAACATCGAATACTTTCAGTTTGAAGAAGATTTTGTAGAAGAAAATGTACGGTGCATACCCATGATAGTTCGGTTTAAAATGGATGAAGTATGCATCAAACTAAAATTATCGGAGTGGAGTAAGTTTAGTGTGGCAGAAAGAATAGAGCTAGCTGTAAAAGCATGTAGCAATGCAGATGAGGCCATGGCTTACAAAAACTATTTGGAAGCATTGATAAAAACACACACAGCTAACGAACCCTCTACCATGAGCTACAACACTGCACCAGACTGGGCGAATACCAATTTATTGTCGCCAATTTTAGAAAAAAAACTGATTGAATTCAAATTACAAATAACCATAGAACAATGGACAAAACTTACAAACCTTCAACGTTTTGCTTTACTAAAACTTTGTAAAAGTGGCCACGAAAATAAAAACTTACCAAAGGCATTAAAAGAATTTGGATTGATAGCATAATTAAGCCCAATTAAAAAAATGATTCGAAAAAACCACGTAGTAAAAATAAACCTGCCTGGCGGCATTGTAGCTGCAGGAAACTTATATACAATAATGTGTGCAGCAGAAAATGCACAGATAAAAGAAGTGCAGTTTGGTAACCGGCAGCAGCTTTATTGCAAAGTGGCTGATAAATTTGCAGCCACTTTTTTACAATCGCTCAACGATGGCGGCATTGTGTTCGAAGCCAATGAAGAATTGCACCCAAATATTGTAAGCTCCTACGTTACAGAAGAAGTTTTTCAAAATGCTAATTGGCTAAGCGAAGGCGTATACAAAGACATTCTTGACCTGTTTGATTACCAGCCGCAGCTAAAAATTAATATTGTAGATAATGGGCAAACCTTTGTTCCATTTTTTACCGGCAACATTAATTTTATTGCTTCACCCACAAGCAATTATTGGTACCTGCATATTCGGTTTCCTAAAACCAATAATATGTACAAATGGCCTGCACTTATTTACTCTGCCGATATACCCCGGCTGGCCAAACTGATTGAAGAAACAATTACAGAAAATAAAACACTTTTTACCAACGCCCAAAATACCCATGCCGACGGGTTGCCTGCATTGATAGCTACAAAGGCTAGTTTTATTACACAACCCATAGAGCAAGATTTAAAGTTGCCCGAGTTTTCGCTGCCCTATTATGAAGGCTTTAATAGTTATGGCAATAAAACATGGCTCGGTATTCACCGCCGGGATGAACAGTTTGATGTGGCTTTCTTAAAAGATGCTTGTGCCATTTGCCTTAAAACCAAGGTGGGGCAGCTTTACACCACACCCTGGAAATCTTTGGTAATAAAAGGCATACAACAAAACGACCGGAAATTGTGGAATTATGTTTTGGGTAAATTTCGAATTAATGTGCGCCATGCCAGCAACGAACTTAACTGGCAAATGGAAGATTTATGTGAGGAAGGCCTTGCATTAAAACGCTTTCTGGTTAGAGGTTTTGATAAAGATGATGTACGCACTTATGGGCTTTGCTTTGCCATAAAAATCTTACCACAATCTGGCCTTTTTGGCTCTATTATTATTCGTAAGCAAGAAAATAAGGCAGCCAATAAATACAAAATACTGGATCGGTACGAAATTTTATATACTAAAGATTTTAACCCAAACTCCAAAGAGTTTATACTGTTTAGAAAGGATATTGAAAAAGAAAATCTGGAACTATACCTGGTATCGTTATGCAAATATTTTTACGAATGGCAAAACGAAGAAGTGATTAACCATACCGTTTACCAGCAAAAATTACAGCCCGAAAAAAGTAAGGAAACTGAAGCAATAAAAGTGCAGCAGTGCACTTGCTGCTTTACCATTTACGATGAAGTGTATGGCGATGAGATTAATAACATTGCACCGGGCACGCCATTTTATTTATTGGATAATTATGAATGCCCCACCTGCGGCGCAGAAAAGTCTGCATTTACAGAAGTAGTTAACCCTGCTGCCGTTATAGCCTAATTGATTTACGGAATCGTAACTCTAAAAAAATGTTTAGGTTGCATTTTTAAAATCAATAACAGTTATTATGAATAATGCTACTGTAAAACCAACTGTTTTAATAGAATATTGCCCCAAGTGCGGCTGGCTTTTAAGGGCAGCTTATATGGCTCAGGAACTGCTCACCACCTTTGTGGAAGAGCTACAAAGCGTTACGCTACTACCAAGCGAAACCGGTGGTCGCTTTTCCATTTTTATTGATGGCAAACAAGTTTTCGACCGGAAAGATGCTGGTCATTTTCCCGAAGCCAAAGAACTAAAACAATTGGTTAGAGATATTATAGCACCACAAAAAACACTGGGACACAGCGATACTAAACCTAAAGAATAGTGATGCAAAATATACTAGGCGTCATACTATGTGGTGGCCAAAGCAAACGGATGGGCAGCGACAAAGGATTGCTTCAATTTGGGGAAACAATTTGGGCTAAATCTGTTGCAGAAAAATTATTAGTTCTGCAAATTCCGGTTGTATTTTCAATCAACAAAAAACAGGAAGTGGCTTACAGCCAGTATATTTTATCGCAATATTTAATTACAGATAACATCGCTGTAAAGGGGCCGCTATGCGGGCTGCTAAGTATTCATAAAAAATTTCCAAATCATCATTTACTACTATTGGCCTGCGATATGCTAGATGTAGATTTGGCTACTATTAACAAGCTGCTACAAGCCTTTTTAATAGAACCTACATTTGATTTTTATGTGTATGGTGATGCTGATTTGGCACAGCCATTCTGTGGTATTTATACGGCCCAAGGCCTGGCCAAAATATTAGTAAAAGTAGAAGATAATAAACTTACAAAGTTTAGTATGCAGCAACTGCTTGTTAGCACAAGTACCAAAAAACTGGCTATTGAAAACAGGACCGCTTTTAACAATTACAACGATAAATTGCCGCTATAAAAATTTTGGAAAAAAGTATTACAGCAATACTGCTTAGTAGCAGCACCTACAATACTGCAGCTCGGCTAAGTTCAGAACTCCTTACCCCGTGAACTGAAACCGCCTGTTATTCGCAATCTAAATACCTGATAGTAGCAATCAGTTGAACGGAGCGTCGCCAACGTCGCTCCATCAGGGCACGGCTTTCGCTGGGTTCAAAAAAAGAAAAACTACGCAATCAAAACTGCGAAGAGTAAGGAGTTCTGAAGTTTAAAAATGTAATGGCCAGCCTTTTAAATTTCATTTTCTTCGCCCCTGTAACTAGTCAAGTAAACGGGGGTTTGGTATTGGCCATTTTTCATTAGCTTTTTTTACCCAACAAAACCTGGCTTAAATTTTACCCACAAGTAATCGTCCCAAAACGCTCCATTTTTTATCACATTTTTTTTGCGAATCCCTTCTAAGTGGTAATTGCTTTTTTCTAAAGCCCGCATTGATGCTTTATTGAACTCGAACACTTCGGCATAGAGCTTTACGATGTCTAAGTTTTTCCAAGCGTAGTTGGTTATTAGGCCTATGGCCTTGGTAGCTATGCCCCGCTTCCAGTAGGGTTCTGCTATGTAATACCCTATTTCGGCGGTTTTGCGGTACACATCTTCTTTAGGAAAAATAGAGATGCTACCTGCCACTTCTTTATTTACCTCTATACAAAAATGGTACAATGATTTTGGAACGGCCACTTTTGTTAAAAAATCAGCAGCATCACTTACCGTGTAAGGAAAAGGAATGCCATCCCGCAAGTTGGCAACGATGTTTTTATTGTTAAGTATTTGTGCTAATGCGGTGGCATCATCCAATTGCCAATGCCGTAGTTGTATCATTGAATCTTAGTTTTAAGCATTCGGGGCAATGATAAGAACATGTGGGGTTTTGGTGAATGATTTTTTTACAGGAAGGTTTTATTGGTTCTTCGTCAAAATTAGTGGAAGTGAAAAAAAGTGTGAAATTTGCGGTATGGCAAGCATTGATATTATTACGGCATTCAGTAAGGTACTCCAAGT